>NZ_JAUBRP010000072.1:0-33141 GCF_036701935.1 Microcoleus sp. M2_D5
CGGGCCCGTCTTTTAAGGACGGGCCCGACGCCCATCCCACAATAACAATTAAAATTCTAAGTTATTTAATTCGCGATCCTAAGTTTGTAGCATTTCGTTGCTTGTAGCAGCAGATCGCCACTTCAATATAGTAATTTATATTGAGTATGACAGTGCGATCTGTCTGTCGGAAGTAGGATTCTCGGATTTCAACCGCGCTTTGATACATATCATCGATCGTGTTTGTTAGGCTGTATGTCACAAGCCGAAAAATGGTCGCAAGGAACCGATCGATCGACATAAAATTTACTCTTGAAGAATTGGTAAAAACGCAAAAACTTGCCAAAGCAGTTGAACTTCGTTGGCGCGACAATACCATCAGAGTTTCTCTATAAATTAAAGCAAAAATCTGCCATCTTTTCTTCACTACTAAACCAACCGCAGAAGCAGTCGGTTTGGGCCGATCTCTCACTCGCGATCGCATTCTCCAACAACACCCTGGCACTTTAAAGGTAGAAAGCGAAATGCGAGTTTCTACGTAATTTATCATTACTTCGCCCAAACTTTAATCCTCGCGATCGCCATTTATATCGATCTAGCTTGAAATACCTTTACTTTCTCCCAAAATGTGATACCCTAAATATTTGTATTATCTAAAATTTTTACAATTGTCAAAAATCGCAAAAATCGGGAGGCAAAAAGTCTCCGCGCGTGGGGGCGCGTTGCGGTAGGAAATAAGAATTGAGTTAAGAAAATTTAACCACAGCCTGCAACGACCTCAACTGTTTTACCGAAAACTAACCTCTGATTCGGTGAATTTAAATCAATTTAAAAAATCCCATCTCTCGGATAAAATAACGAGAAGGCAAGGAAAAATATTTAAAACGTTGGCAGATCCTAAAGATTGTAAAAAATCTAATTTAGCAGAGATAAATCGAGCATTACTTAAAACTCTAGAAAAGGCGATCGCCTAAATTCAAACAAATTTTAAAATAGGCGAGCCCAACAGAATATTCCCTCGGCAAAACAAGGAAATCATTAATCGAGGTTGCGGTAATAATAAAAAGGTGACAATTGAAACGGAAGGCGAGCAAAAAAAATGTCAAAATTAGTCAGAGACGATCCTCCCGATCGCGAAAGGGAACCGGGTTTCTGGTTTCCACTTTCGGAGATTCCCTGACTTGATTGCGTTAATAAACCGGGTTTATGTGTAAGTTTTGTTAGCATTATTCTCAATAATTGACAATTGATGAAGTAGCAAATTATGCCAATTATTCAGTAAATATACGGAAGCTAAGACGCTCGATGGACTTCCCAATCTCGAAAAAATACGGAAATGCAGCCTGAGTAGATGCTAAGTGCTAGCAGAATGAGGAGAATAGGTTCTTTGCCTTTTTGAGTTACCAGGCTCAACTTGCAGAACACTATTGAGATGCCATCAACCTCGATACCAAACCGCAAAATAACTAAATAAAAAGCATTATGTTTCATGAATACCTGTATCACGAAGTAATCAACCTGCGCGAGAAACTAGCTCACCTAGAAAGAGAAACGCAGTCTCAAACCTGGTTCAAAAAGCTGCAAGCGCTGATGGGAGTGATTGGCAAAATTCGTGAATCCCTAGACTTAGAAACAATATTCAAAATCACAGCCACCGAAGTTCGGCAACTCCTAAATGCCGATCGAGTCGCCGTCTACCGCTTCTTTCCCGAATCCGAATGGAATGAGGGCGAAGTAGTGTCCGAAGACGTACTGCCCCAATACAGCCCATCTTTGGGAACCAGAGTCCGCGACTACTGTTTCGGCGAACAATTTGCCGCCAACTATGCCAAAGGATACGTCCAAGCAGTCACGGACATCTACAAAGCCCGGTTGAGCCCTTGTCATCTCAAAATCCTCAAGCGATTTCAAATCCGAGCCAACTTAGTCGTACCGCTGCTGCAAGGGAAACATTTGTGGGGATTGCTGTGCATTCACTCCTGCGGTCAACCCCGCCAGTGGCAAGAAGACGAAATCGAATTTGCCAGACAAGTAGGCGACCATTTAGCAGTTGCCATCCACCAAGCCGAACTGCACTTGCAAACCCAGAGGCAAATAGCACAAATCGAATCCACGCAGCAGAAACTCCGCGACAGCGAGCAAAAATATCACCAAATTCTCGATTCGATCGGCGATATGGTATTAGTCAAAGGCCCCAAATCGAAAATTGTTTGGGCAAATCAAGCATTCCGCGACTATTACGGCATGACTGAAGAGGAACTTCAAGGCATCGTAGATGCACCTTTCGCCGATCCAGACAATACTCTGCAGTACGTCAGAGATGACGCCTTCGTATTTGACACCGGACAGACTCTCCAAATTTCGGAAGAACCGGTGACGCGCTACGACTCAGAAGTGCGGCTGTTCAGCACCGTCAAAACACCGATCCGCAACGCAGACGGGCAAATCGTCATGACTGTCGGCGTCTCCCGCGACATGACGGAACGCAAACAAGCAGAAGAAGCCGTCAAAGCCAGCGAAAGCAAATACCGCAGCCTGGTAGAAACCTCCCAAGACATGATTTGGTCGGTCGATGCTTCAGGACGCTACACCTTCGTCAACCCAGCAGTTAAGTACATCTACGGTTACGAACCAGAAGAAATGATCGGTCGGCTCTTCTCCGACTTTATGACACCAGAACAAAGCCAGAAAGATTTAGAAGTTTTCGCCCAGTTGTTGACCGAAGAATCAGTTTTCCAGTACGAAACCACCCAAATCGCCAAAGACGGCAGCATGAAACATTTGATGTTTAACGCCATCGCCCTGTACGACGAAACCGGAAACTGCCTCGGCACAACGGGTACAGCCACCGACATTACCGATCGCAAGCGAGCAGAAGCAGCCTTGCAACACGCCAACGCAGAACTAGAGCGCAGAGTAGAAGCACGCACGGCAGAACTGCGCCAGACTTTTGCCGCCCTCACGGCTAGCGAAACCAAGTTTCGGACGATCGCAGCCACCATGCCCGGAGCTCTGTTCCAGTTTTGCAACCGTGACGGAGTTTGGCGCATTGACTACATGAGCGATCGCATCTTCGACATCAGCGGCGTCACAGCAGCAGAAATGATGCAAGACATCAATACATTCATTTCCCGCGTCCACCCCGAAGACTTGGAAAGCTACATCGCTTCGGTGAACCAGGCCATAGAAAACCTCTCCCTGTGGCACTACGAAGGGCGGTTAGTCAAGCCCGACGGCGAGATTCGCTGGTGGCAGGGCGACTCCACGCCCACCCGCAGCGAGAACTGCGAAATCGTATTTTGCGGCGTATTGTTCGACATTACGGATCGCAAAGTTGCCGAAACCGCCATCCGCCAGAGCCAGCAGCAGCTCAAAGAAGCCCAGAGACTCGCCCACGTGGGCAATTGGGAATTCTACCCAGCCACGGATACCGTCACTTGGTCGGAAGAACTCTTCCGCATCTTCGGGCTCGAACCGGCACAGGCAGCGCCCAGCCTAGAGCAGCAAATCTCTTGGTATCATCCAGAAGATGTGGAATTGTGGCAAACGCAAGTACAGCAGAGCCT
This sequence comes from Microcoleus sp. M2_D5, assembly GCF_036701935.1. Taxonomy (NCBI): domain Bacteria; kingdom Bacillati; phylum Cyanobacteriota; class Cyanophyceae; order Oscillatoriales; family Microcoleaceae; genus Microcoleus; species Microcoleus sp. M2_D5. The sequence goes on from NZ_JAUBRP010000072.1 coordinate 3,546, forward strand.
CGCAACAGGCATTCCCTTTGATTTTGACTACCGTTTTTACCGTCCCGACGGCACATTGCGACACCTGAACGCCGTGGGCAAAACCGAAACCGATGCGAACGGCAAGGTGGTAAAACTGTTCGGTACGGCGATCGACATTACCGATCGCAAAGCCGCCGAAGCAGCACTGCGACAAGCAGCAGTCGAGTTAGAAGACAGAGTGAGCGATCGCACCGCCGAACTTTCCCAAGCAGTCACCCAATTAGAACAAGAAATTGGCGATCGAAAACTTGCAGAAGCAGCGCTGCAAGTTTCCGAGCAAAACCTGCGAACCATATTTAACAATGTCTACGATGCTATCTTCATTCACGATTTAGAAGGCAACATTCTAGATGTCAATAATCGAATGTTAGAAATGTACGGAGTGAGCCAGGAACAAGCAACAAAATTATCAATTAAAAACGACTATTCAAGCGCCGACAATCCCATTGAACAAATGGAAGAACTTTGGGAAAGAGTATTAGCAGGCGAAACAGGTCGCGTGGAATGGAAAGCGAGGCGTCCCAAGGACGGTTCAACTTTTGATGCAGAAATTGCCCTGTCCAGAATTAATCTCAACGGCAATCTCAGCATCATTGCCAACGTCCGAGATATTAGCGGTCGCAAACAGGCAGAAGCCGAATTGCAACACGCTCAAAATTTTATGGAATCAGTGCTCAAAACCATACCCGTAGCAGTGGTTGCCAAGGATGCCCGAGAACTGCGGTTTGTTCTGTGGAACCCAGTAGCTGAACAGTTACTGGGTTTCAGTGCAGCAGAAGTTATCGGCAAAAATGATTACGACTTTTTCCCAACACAACAAGCTAATTTTTTCACAGCCAAAGACCGGGAAGTGCTCAACAGCGGGCAAATTGTAGAAATCGCCGAAGAAGAGATAGAAACGAGCCGAGGAGAAACGCGGATATTTCACAGCAAGAAAACATCCATACTCGATGCTGATGGCACACCGCAATATCTATTAGCAATTACCGAAGACATTACCGATCGCAAGCGGGGAGAAATTGCCTTGAGGCGATCGGAATCCCGACTCAGACAGCAGGCAGAGCGAGAAAAACTGCTCAACAACCTCACGACTCAAATCCGCAATTCCCTCGATTTCGACAGCATTATTGCCGTCGCAGTCCAAGAAATTCGGGCTTTCATGCAGATCGATAGGTGCTATTTTTCCTGGTATCGCAGCGAACAAGAAGAGGCTTTTTGGGAAATTATTCAAGAATCTCGCAGAATAGAACTTCCCGATTTAATAGGTTCCTATAAAGCTTCTGACTTCGGCACTATAGGAGAACAGATGTTGCGTCTAGAAACACTGCAAATCGATGATGTCGGAGCGCTTGCAGACCCTGTTTGGAGAAAGTCTCTTAACTCTCTGGGCTACCAATCTGTCTTGGCAATTCCGATGCAGGCACTTTCGGGAGTAGTGAGCGTTGTTACCTGCGCCCACTCCGCTGCTGTGCGACCCTGGAGTGACGACGAAGTAGAATTATTGCAAGCGGTTACAGTTCAATTGGCGATCGCCCTCAACCAAGCCGATCTTTACGCCCAAACTCGCAATAAAGCTCTCGAATTAGAACAAACCTTGCAGCAATTAACCAGCACTCAATCGCAGTTAATTCAAAATGAAAAAATGTCAAGTCTCGGTCAACTTGTGGCAGGAGTTGCCCACGAAATCAATAACCCAGTTAACTTTATTTACGGCAATCTCAGCCACGCCAACGACTATACCCAAGACTTGCTACACCTGATCGAACTTTACCAAAACCACTATCCAGATCCAGTCCCGGAAATTCAAGAGGAAGTAGACAATATTGAACTCGACTTTCTGATGAAAGACTTGCCAAAGTTGCTTTCTTCAATGAAAGTCGGTGCAGACAGAATTCAACAAATTGTTGCTTCTCTCCGCACATTTTCCCGCATGGACGAAGCTGAAAAGAAAGCAGTCAACATCCACGACGGCATAGATAGCACCCTGATGATTTTGCAGCACCGGCTCAAAGCTAAACACAACCATCCAGAAATTGAGGTAATTAAAGAATACGCGCAACTGCCCTTAGTAGAATGTTATGCCGGACAGTTAAATCAAGTATTTATGAACATCTTGAGCAATGCTTTGGATGCTTTAGAAGAACGGGATCTGCGCCGTTCTGCTGAGGAAAAGCGGCAACAGCCGAGCAACATCCGCATCCGCACTGAACTATCGCCAGGGGGCAAAGTAATCATTCGGATTGCTGACAACGGGCCGGGAATACCGGAGACTGTCGGCACTCGGCTTTTTGACCCGTTTTTTACCACTAAACCTGTGGGTAAAGGCACCGGGATGGGCTTGTCAATTAGCTATCAAATTGTTACAGACAGACACAACGGGTCGCTGAAATGCACTTCTTCGCCAGGACAGGGTACAGAATTGGCGATCGAGATTCCCCTCAAAGCTAATTGTTAATAGGGAATTGGTAAGTGGTAATTGGCAGTTGGCAATTGCGAAAGCGTTACTGCGCGTCAGTTTGGTAATTCTCAACTATATCAATTCCGGTAGCGTAGTCCCGATAAAATCCAATCAACAATCAACAATCACCGACGGTGCAACCCGACTCGATATAATTCATCTGCGTTAATCTGTGTTTATCTGCCCCCATCTGCGGTTTTAAAAATATAATTCCTTAACCGCAGATGACAAGGGATTAGCGCGGATTCACGCAGATGCAGAGAAGAGATATATGAATAATTCCGATGCTAACAAATTTGATATCATCACCAAAAATCTAATTTTGATGCACCATTTGTTCCCTGGTGCATCAGTTTTGAGATTGTGAGTTTGTAGCAAAAATGTCTTCACCGGGTGAGGCATCATTGACCAATCTTTACGTCACTCAGTCCATAATTTCTATATTACCCAGATTTATCAGGATTTCTGTCACTGCAGAACTGTCCAAAGGTTTAGAAAACCAATATCCCTGAGCTAATTCGCAGCCTAGTTCTCGAAGCTGTGATAACTGTTCGGCTGTCTCTACACCTTCGGCGATCGCATTCAATCCCAAATTGTGAGCCAAAGTTACGATCGCCCGCACAATTTGCAAAGGCTGACCCCCGCCGTCACCATTTTCGACAGCCCCCAAGCGACTCACAAAAGATCGATCGATCTTCAGTGTATCCAGCGGAAAACGGTGCAAGTAACTCAAAGACGAATACCCAGTACCGAAATCGTCGATCGACAATCGAATATTTCTAGCTTTTAATTGGGCTAGCACAATATTGGCTTTCTTCACATTTTCCACGATCGCACTTTCAGTAATCTCCAATTTTAAACAGCTCGGATCCCAGCCAGTTTCTGCTAAAATTTCATCGATTTCCTCGATTAAATTTGGGAAACCTAACTGTTTAGGAGAGAGATTGACACTCATTGTTAATTGCGAAGGAGCAATAATGGGTAATTTAAAATTCGGCATTGGTATCTGGGAAGTTGTACCGAACGTAGCCGAAGTATTGGGAATTGGGAATTGGGAATTGGTAATAGAGGAGTGGAAATCGCTAATCGGGAATTGGTAACTGGGAATTGGTAATTTTTTACCGATTCTTTCTTTCCTGTTCCTTGTTCCGACTTCAATCGGACTTCTTCCGTCTTCCTTCGTTAACATTTCTTGCCAAATCCGCAATTGCTGACAAGCTTCCCGCAACACCCAGGCTCCCAGAGGCACGATCAAACCTGTTTCTTCAGCTACAGGGATAAAAGTAGACGGCGGAACTAGACCCCGAACTGGGTGGTGCCAGCGCACCAAGGCTTCAAAACCTTCGAGCGCACCGCTGGCGATCGAAACAATCGGTTGGTAGTGCACAATAAAGTGCGAACATTGGTCTTTGCTCTCTCCTAATTCCTCCTTGCCCAAAATAGCCAACCGCAGGTCAGTTTCTAACTGCAACAGCGACATAGTTTGGTCGTGCATCGCCAAATTAAACACCTCGTGGCGGGCCTTACCCAAAGCTTTAGCGCGGTACATAGCGATGTCAGCATCGCGTAGGAATTCTTCCGGGTGAGTGTACGAATTCGATTCGCCACTGGCGGTGGCTTCGCTTCGACTGAAAACAATGCCAATGCTAGCGCTGGTAAATACTTCGTGCCCTTCGAGATGAAACGGCTTCGTCAGTTCTTTTTGTATCTTTTTAGCTGCGAGGGTGGCGTCGCTGAGGCTCTGAATGTGGTCTAGCAGGATCGTGAATTCGTCTCCCCCCAGTCGGGCGACGGTATCAGAAACCCGGACGCAGGTTTGCAGTCGCTGGGCGAGGGCGATTAGCAGTTTGTCTCCTAAAACGTGTCCTAAAGAATCATTAACTACTTTGAACCGGTCTAAATCTAGGAAAAGTAAACCAAATTTGTACTCGGGGGACTGATTGGATCTGCGGATGGCTTGTCCTAGCCTGTCGATGAACAAAACCCGGTTGGGCAAACCAGTCAGCGCATCGTGAAAAGCGCCGTGCAGCAGTTGCCGTTCTACTCGCTTGCGCTCGGTGACATCTCGGATAATAATCTGGCCGGCCGTCGAGCCTTGATAAGTAGCGGGGATGCCGGCCATTTCCACGTCTATTATTTGTCCGTCGAGCCGCATTAGTTTTTGTTCGGCAAGGTCGAGCGGCTGATTTTCTGTCTCGACTAGCCGAATGCGCTCTGTGGCTATTTCCACATAGTTTGGATGGACGAAATGCAATATGGGAAAGCCAATCAGCGCTTCGGGAGAACTTGCACCGAGGAGTTTCGCCCCGGCAGCATTGATGTAGGCGATTTTCCCTTGACTGTGAACGGCGATCGCTTCGGGAGATAGTTCTACTAAACGGCGATAGCGTTCTTCACTTTCTTTGAGAGATACTATCAACTCCCATCGCTCTTTTTCAGCCTGCTGGCGTTCGACTTCCATTTGGTGAACCGCCAGAATTTTCCCAATACTTTGAGCCATCAATTCTATGATTTCTATTTCCTCGTACTTGAAATTTCTTTTCTTTATTTCGTGCGAACTAAAACTCAACGTGCCGTAAGTTTTATTGTTGACAAATATCGGCGTTCCGATATAAGATTCAGACTTGCAGTTCTGATAAGCAGGATGTTCGCGCATCTCAATATTTGCTCCGATATGAGAATACGCAACTGTTTTGTTAAGTTTAATGACTGCAGCGCAGTAAGTATCGCTGAGGTTCAATTCTAAGCCTCGCACAAAGTATTCTAACTCTGTTTTAGCGGCTCGGACAATAAAAGTCTCGCTTTCAACTTCAGCCATGATGCCCATAGAAAGTCCAAACATCAAACAGCCGGCTGTGAGATAATCGTCAACCAGTTCTTCAAAATTTTGATAATGATAAGTTGTAATCCGGTGCAAGTGTTTGAGATTAGCGCTAAAAGCTGCTAAAGCTTGAGATTTTAAAAATAATTCTTCTTCCGAACGCTGGCGGTCGGTAATGTCTGTTTGTACTCCAATAAAGTGGGTTAAGTGTCGCCGCGAGTTGTAAACCGGAGCGATCGACAATTCGTGCCAAAAAGGCGTGCCGTCTTTCCGAAAGTTGCGTAATATAACTTGAGCTTCTCTGCCTTCTTCAATCGCAATTCGCAATTCTTTGGCAGCGGGGGTATCAGTGTCTGTGCCCTGCAAAAATCGGCAATTTTTGCCCATTAACTCGTCTCTGCTATAACCAGTAATCCGCTCAAAACTCGGATTGACATAAATAATCGGATTATCTGCTACGGTTGCGTCGGTGATTGCAATGCCGTTGCTGCAACTTTCGATCGCCCGTTCCATCATTTGTAAGCGCTCTTGCGATATAATCCGCTCGATCGCCGCAGCTAACACGTTGGCGATCGCTTCTACAAAATAAACGTCATCTTGAGTGAAAACCCGCCCTTGGCTGGTATGAACCCCCAAAATGCCCCAGGCCGGCGAGGAGGAACTGTTCGCTGGTTCTGCTTGTCCCCAGTTCCTCAAGAGTCCCCGATTGCCGGGAATAATTACAGTAACGCCGCTGACAGCCCGGTGGTTGTGCAGTAGCGGCAACTCGCTAAAGCGCGTTTCCACCCGCAAATCTTCGACGATTGTCGGTTCGCCCACTAGCAATGTGTAACCTGCTTGCGATCGGGCAGAAGCGGCAACAGTAGCGCTGCCGACGAGGCCCGGCTGCCAGCCAACTCCCGCTCGCAGCATAAAAGCATGACCGGAGGGCAACAGTTCTAACACCTGGCAATAATCAACGTCCAGGGTTTGAGCAATTAAAACCGCAGCTTTGTCCATCAGTGCGGACAAATCTGTTTCGGCCAGGGCCTGCTGCCCCAAGTAAGCTACTGCTGCTTGCTGGCGGGCTCGCGAGTGGATTGACGCGAGCAATTCCTGCTCCTTGGCGGCCGCTCGCTTCCGATCCGTAATGTCACTGAACACCGACAGAACAGCTTTCCCCGACACCAATGTCAGATACCGCATCGATACACTTGCCCAAAACAGCGTGCCGTCAGCTTTTTTAAGCCGGACTTCTGTCTCGCGTACCAGTCCGTTGCGGGCTAGCCGCAACAGCAATTCCTGGCGCTCTGCAGGTTTGTGGTAGAGCATTTCGGCTTTTTGGCGGTCGATCGACTTAAATCCTGTGAACCCGAAAGCCTGACGACATAAATCGTTACTATAAATAATTGTGCCGTCCCCCAGACTGCTCACGATCAGGGGTATTGGCATCGAGTTGGCGATCGTCAGCAGTAATTCTTTGGTTCCTTGCAGCTCTTTGTACAAGTCTGGCTTGGAGGCCCAGCCGTGACAGTCTTCAGAGTTTTCAGGGATAAAACTTTCCATTGTTTAATCGATCCATTAGCAGGACAACTTTTTTAAACTTGTGGTAAATGACGATTTCAGACGCAGAGCATTAGTAACAACTGAAGACTTAATTTCATTTGTCAATCAGTAAGATTACTCAAAAAAACTGCTTTTCTAGGAGTAGAAAATTCGCGATTTGGGAGTGGGTGGGCATAAATATGGCGACCGGCATGATTCCTCGATCGCCCGAATTTGAGTTTTCTACCCACAATCCGAGTATATTTTGAGCATAATTGCTGATTGACAAATGCTTCCCTAGCTTTAGTTGTCAGGGATGGATGCTTGCTGTCGATCGACAGCAAGCATCCACACATTAATCTTAACCAGAACTATGCAACTGAACGCCCCTAAACTGCTGGGCTGGAGTTTGATATCCTGCACTCCCGGTGGAGAACACATCTGTCTTTGGTATGAAAATCTACTGTTTTTAAAGTTGCGTTAAGTTTTGATGTATGGCGAGGTACTTTACCCAATGTGCAGCGGAAGCTCCTAATCTAAAAAGTAAAGTCACCTACTTGCCAACCACCGAATACTATCCGAGGAGAGAGGAGAAATGCTTGAATCTTACCGCCGTACCGAGGCCGAACGTGCCCGTGAGGGAATTCCACCGCTGCCGCTAGACGCCCAGCAAACGTCGGAACTGTGCCAACTGCTGAAAAATCCGCCGGCAGGAGAAGAAGAAACCTTAATAGAATTATTGCGCGATCGCGTCCCCCCAGGCGTAGACAGCGCCGCCTACGTCAAAGCTGGTTTTTTAACTGGCATTGCAAAAGGCGAAATCCACAGCCCCCTAATTGCTCCCAAATGGGCAGTTTACCTGCTGGGGACAATGATGGGCGGTTACAACGTCCAATCTTTAATCGATTTGCTCAACCCCACTGCCGAAACCGCCATTCCCGCCACCGCCGCCCGGGCACTGAGCAAAACGTTGTTAGTATTCGACGCTTTCCACGACGTTATAGCTTTGTCTGATACAAATCCCTACGCCAAGCAGGTAGTAGATTCTTGGGCGGATGCCGAATGGTTTACAGGCCGTCCTGTATTGCCAGAAGCGATTACCGTTACAGTCTTCAAAGTTCCTGGAGAAACCAATACTGACGACTTGTCGCCTGCACCTCATGCTACCACGCGGCCGGACATTCCCCTACACGCTTTGGCGATGCTCGAAAGTAAGATGCCTGGGGCTTTGCAAACCATTGCAGACTTGAAGCAAAAAGGCCATCCCGTAGCCTACGTCGGTGATGTTGTCGGTACCGGTTCGTCGCGGAAATCGGCGATTAATTCCGTGCTCTGGCACATTGGCAATGATATTCCGTTTGTGCCGAACAAGCGCAGCGGCGGTTATATTTTAGGAGGTGCGATCGCCCCGATATTCTTCAATACCGCTGAAGATTCCGGCGCATTGCCGATCGAATGCGATGTCTCCAAAATGGAAACAGGAATGGTAATTACCATCCATCCCTACAAAGGCGAAATCACCAACGAAGCCGGAGAAATCATCACCACCTTCACCCTAAAACCCGACACAATTCTAGACGAAGTTCGCGCCGGCGGCCGAATTCCGCTATTAATTGGAAGAACTTTAACCGACAAAACCCGCGCCGCTTTAGGACTAGAACCCAGCACTATTTTTACTCGTCCTACAATCCCAGTAGATACGGGAAAAGGCTTTACTTTAGCACAAAAAATGGTAGGCAAAGCTTGCGGTTTGTCCGGCGTTCGCCCCGGTACATCTTGCGAACCAGTAATGACAACAGTCGGCTCGCAAGATACCACCGGGCCAATGACTCGCGACGAATTGAAAGAACTTGCTTGTTTGGGATTTAGCGCCGATTTGGTAATTCAAAGTTTCTGCCACACCGCCGCTTATCCAAAACCAGTTGATGTCAAAACTCACCATGAATTGCCCGATTTCATGTCTCAGCGGGGCGGCATAGCTTTGCGGCCCGGAGACGGCATTATTCACTCTTGGCTGAACCGGATGTTATTGCCGGATACAGTGGGAACTGGCGGCGATTCTCACACTCGTTTTCCTTTGGGAATTTCCTTTCCTGCAGGTTCGGGATTGGTGGCATTTGCTGCAGCCTTGGGCGTCATGCCTTTGGATATGCCGGAATCAGTTTTAGTGCGGTTTAAAGGCGAATTGCAGCCCGGAGTAACCCTGCGGGATGTTGTGAATGCAATTCCCTATGTGGCGATTCAAAAAGGTTTGCTAACCGTCGCGAAACAGAACAAGAAAAATGTCTTTTCTGGGCGGATTATGGAGATTGAAGGTTTGCCCGATTTGAAAGTCGAGCAGGCTTTTGAATTGACCGATGCGACGGCCGAGCGTTCTTGCGCCGGATGCACGATTAAATTGAGCGTGGAGACTGTTTCCGAGTACATTCGCTCCAATGTCGCGCTGCTCAAAAACATGGTGGCGCGGGGCTATCAAGATGCGCGGACGATGATGCGCCGGGTAGCGAAGATGGAGGAATGGCTGGCAAATCCGGTGCTGCTGGAAGCTGATGCTGATGCGGAGTACGTTGAAATCATCGAAATCGATTTGAACGAGATTAAAGAGCCGATCGTGGCTGCTCCCAACGACCCGGATAATGTTAAGTTGTTGAGTGAGGTTGCGGGCGATCGGGTTGACGAAGTATTTGTCGGTTCTTGCATGACAAATATCGGTCACTACCGCGCCACAGCGAAGGTGTTGGAAGGTGCAGGGGAAGTCAAAACCCGCCTGTGGATTTGTCCGCCAACTCGGATGGACGAACAGCAACTCAAAGAAGAAGGTTATTACAGCATTTTTGGAGCCGCTGGAGCGCGTACAGAAATGCCCGGTTGCAGTCTTTGTATGGGCAATCAAGCGCGGGTTAAAGATGCGACAACGGTTTTTTCAACTTCTACTCGCAACTTTAACAACCGCATGGGCAAAGACGCGCAAGTTTATCTCGGTTCAGCCGAATTGGCGGCAGTTTGTTCGCTGTTAGGTCGCATTCCTACAGTCCAAGAATACAATGACATTGTGTCGAAGAGAATCGATCCTTTTGCTGGTGATTTGTATCGGTATTTGAATTTCGATCGAATTGCTGGTTTTGAGGATGAAGGCAGAGTGATTGCTTTGGAAGATATGCCTCGCATTGAGGATATTTTGGGGATTCCCGATGGTGTGCTGAGCAAGTAAAAAGTACGGCGGCTGTATTCATCTGCGTCGATCGGCGTATATCTGCCGACATCTGCGGTTAAAACTCAAAGAAACCGGGTTTTTTACAGTTGCTATCGGCTGTAACGCCTCTTCTGGGCAAAAACCCGGTTTCTTACTGCTCGTGCGTCTAGGACTATGCTTGAATCCAAAATCCAAAATTTAAAATCCACAATGGATTGACAGCCGCCCCCTCTGCGGCTACGCTTTGAAGTGAGAGGTTGCTTTGCTTGTAGAGAAGGCAGCCCGCGTCGCCCAAAAATCTAGTTGCACTGCCCAAAGCTGTTGGAGCAGCAATGGACAGCATAACCGCCAAACTGAAACAGGCAGTCTGGAGGCTAACGGAGTATCTTAACATTCTCTGTAGCCGCCCTGCTATGTGTTGAAATGCGGGGCGGCTGGGTTTTTGGGTTTTCCTAGAAAACCCAAAACCAGGAGAACATAATATGTCACAGGAATTCTTGTCTGACGATAACTTGGACGTTAGCGCAGCCCTCGAAGAGGATCGCCCAAATTCAGACTCAGCAATATCCGAACAGGATGTAGTGCTGTTAACGGTTGTCGGTTCGCCGAAGGGTGTCAGGGAAACCATACTGACTTTGTACCGGCTGGGATTTGCCCAAGTCGGCGATTGGAGTCCCGTACAGCGTGCGGCTAATCCGAAGCAGGTGATGAGCGTGCTGATTCGCCGTCGTTCGCGCAAAGCGTAGGTGTTCGATCGTTCCCAGGCAATAGCCTGGGAACCAGTTACAGGTGAAGCTTTTGGAAGGGGCGAGTTTATTGTATTGTTTGTTTGCGACATAGATGGTTGGTGAAACTCGCTCCAGACTCCGATCGTGGTCGATCGACCGGACATAATATAAATAAGAGAGCGGAGGAAAGTAATTATGTCAGAACAAGTTTTAATCAGCGTAAGCCAAGCGACAGCAACTTCAGCGCCAGAAACTCGCAGAGGCGAAGAAATTGTAGATTTTTTGCGGGAGATTCAGCAAACTCCGAGAGAATATTGGCCAAACTTACTTCAGATGATTCGGCTATTTCGCTCCACAGTAACAATGAAGCCAGGTATCCCCGATACTTCGATAAAAGCTACAGACGAAATTAAGACAATCGATCCCGTACAGCAGCACCAAGCTCTGAGCAAGCTGCTACAGTCTTGGGTAGACGATGGAGATGAACAGGAGCAAACAGAAACCGCTGAATTTCTCCGCAAGGCACTAGAAGAAAACCCGGTGCATATATAAGAGCATTCCACGAACAGAATAGTGTTGTTAGATTCTGGGCCTTTAGGAATTGTTACAAATCCCAAAGCCGCCTCTCCTTTATATCAAGAGGGGCAACTTTGGCTGCAATCTTTGCCGCTGAAAGGTTACATTGTAATGCTCCCTGAAATTGCTGACTATGAGGTGAGGCGCGAATTAATTCGTGCAGGTAAGGCGGCAGGTATTAGACGACTTGATGAACTTAAATCGCAACTTCCCTACCGTCCTTTGACTACAAAAGTAATGCTTTTGGCCGCTCAGTTGTGGGCCGAAGCACGAAGCAGAGGAAGACAAACAGCAGAACCTAATGCACTTGACGGGGATGTGATTTTGGCGGATCAAGCAATATTGGAGGCAAATGAAGGGAATGAGGTGGTAATTGCTACAACAAATGTGGGGCATTTGTCTCAGTTTGTGGATGCTCGCGAATGGCGACTAATTCAGTAATGTTTAAATCGATCGCACTTACCCTATCCCTGCTATACTTTCAACTACAGATATTTTTACAGACACCGTTAGCGAGATAAACAGCATGGTGGAAACAGTGGAGACAAGCGAAAAAATTGACGATCGCACACAAACCCGCTACTGGGGTCAAGTTACAGTCATAGACGCGGGCGATCGTTATAAGATCAATCGCATTGAAGTCAAGCCGGGGCATCACATCAGCACCCAAATGCACTATCACCGCAGCGAGCACTGGGTTGTCGTCTCCGGTACCGCTAAAGTTATCTGCGACGACAAAGAGACGATTCTCATGCAGAAACAGTCAACCTACGTTCCCATGAATACTGCTCACCGCGTAGAAAATCCAGGAGTTATTCCCTTGGTGATGATTGAAATCCAAAATGGTGAATACCTCGGCGATGATGACATTATCCGCTTCGCCCAAGATGCTCACGAGGCAGATTGATCCTAGATCCAAATATGAAGCAATCGCAGACGCCAAGAAAAAGCTTCGCACACCGAACAATCATCTACGCTACGCAGCGACGGGAAACAAGATAAATCCTACAATTAAAAATTTAGGGGCAATTTCAGAATTGCCCCTACCTTATTATATTAAGCTTGTTAAGCACCAGAATTTGATATAGCAAGTGGCGATCGTCCTAGGGCAAAGAAGCGTTTTTCAAATCTACATTTGCCATATTGGCATTCTTTAAATTGGCACCTGTCAAGTCCGAACCGTTCAAATTTGCACCGTTCAAATTTGCATTGGTCAAATTTGCATCCCGCAAGTTGACTCCCTGTACGTCGATTCCCGACAAACTGCCACCTCTGAGGCTGACATTCGCTAAATTGGCTACAGACTGGCGAGCATTTCTCAGATTTGCACCCGCCAAATTGGCGCTTTCTAAATTAGCACCGATTAAATTAGCGCTGGTGAGGTTGGTATTTTTCAAACTCGCAATCACTAAACCCGCCAAACTCAGATTAGCGCGGCTCAAATCAGCACCCTCCAAATTAGCCCCGTGCATTTTAGCAGCAATTAAACTCGCACCTTGCAATTTAGCTTGTTTCAGATTTGCTTCGTTCAGTTTGGCTTCGTTCAAATTTGCACCGTTCAAATTTGCACCGCTCAGATTCGCACCGCTCAAATCTGCCCCGCTCAGATTGATACCAGCAAGCTGCGCTCCTGTCAAGTCACATTGGCTACATTTTTTAGTTTCTAATAATTGCTTGACGTGGGATACGTTTTCTGCCTTTACTCCCGATGCCAAACCGATCGCAATTAGCACCCCTGTTGTTGTTAAAATCCCAAATTTCATATACCACCCTCAGCAATATCTCTCTGTTAATAATATCGCACATTATTAAAGAGGGTTGGGTGATCGGTCTCTTTGATAAACTGTGACAATCATCACCCTGTTGTGCACAAAATATGCAATAATTATTGACGTTTCAACTCCCCCAAAATTATTGTAAATAATTATTGCTTTTTCAGGAACCAAAAAGGAAAAGATTGCGTCGGTTCGAGACGGACTCCGGTGATGCTGTTCTGAGCAAAGGTATAGTCCTTATCCTGCCAAAGAGGGATGAAAGGTACATCTTGACCTAGTATGTCTTGAATTTCCGCAAACAGAGCTTTGCGGGTTTCAGGATTTGCTTCTTTTCGTTGCTTGTCGATCAGTTCATTGACCCGATCGTTATAATAGAACGAACCCTGACCTTGGCTAGCACCCTTTTCACAGCCCCCAGCCGCCGAACCCGTCGCACAATCTAAAAACGGCTGAATGTAATTATCGGCATCGAAAAAGTCGGCGTACCAATCCACTAAAACCGCAGGATAAATTCCCTTCTCTATGTTTTGAAACAAAGTCGGAGATTCAACGCTGTTAATTTCTACCTGCATTATCCCGTCCATTTTGAGTTTAGTTTGCGCCTCGATCAGACTCGCGACTAAAGCTCGTTTTGTGGAAGCTGAAGGATACCAAAGTTGCAGAACAAAAGGATTGGTGGCTGAGTATCCAGCTTTCGTTAAAAGTTCCTTAGCCTTTGTCGTGTTGGCATCTCCGTACAGTTCTTTAAAAACCGGTTTTTGAACGTCGAAGGTTGTAGGGATCAGACTGTAAAGCGGTTGTGCTTGTCCGCGCAGTACGCGCTCATTAATCAGGGGGCGATCCATCGCTGCTGCGATCGCCTGTCTCACTTCTAACTTATCCAACGGTTTAGACTTAGTATTCAGCGTCATGTAACTAACCGTACTGCTTTCCCCCGCAATTTCCTGCCATTTCCCTTGTTTTGCTCCCTCGCCCAAGCTTTGAACTTGGTCTGCATCCAGAGACAAATAAGCCACATCAACTGCACCAGTCCGAAAACTATTGAACAAATTAGAGGGACTAGAAAGCAGCAAAAGGTCAATTCCTTGATTAAGCGGTTTTTCTCCCCAATACTTGTCAAACACATCAAACTTGAGAGAATCGCTGCCGTACTTCGCCAACTTGTAGCGTCCCGTTCCCACAAACGTATCGGGTTTAAATTTACCCTCGCCAATCTCGTAGGCTTTCGGAGAAACTGCACAAGTCCCGGCAAATGTCAATAGGGAAGGAAAAGCAGCAAAAGGCTTTTTGAGTTGAAAAGTTAATTCGTATTCGCCCGTCGCTTTCACAGATTCTACGGCATCGCTCAACAAGAAAGCCGGACGGCCGCCATTTTTGATAAACCGCTGCAAGGAAAACTCCATTGCTGCGGCATTAAACGGTGTGTCATCGTGAAAAATAACGCCTTGACGCAAGGGGATGGTATATGTCAATCCGTCTTGGCTAACTTTGGGAAGTGCTGTCGCTAAGTGAGGAATTAACTCAGTAGTTCCCGACTTGTAAGTGTAGAGAGTATCGCCCAAATTTTGCAGCAGTTGCCCTGAGATAATTTCGTAAGCGTCCGCAGGGTCGATCGTCCGCAATTTCAAGGTTGTGCCAATAGTAACGCGGTTATTGGCATTTTCGCCGCTCGCAGTGACCGATGGACGTGTTCTTTGCCCGCAACTTGCAGTTAACAAGCAGCACAGAAAGAACAGAGCTATGGCTTTAATCAGTGAAGGTTTTATATGTATTCTAGGCTGCTGCTTGTTGATTCCCATCGTCTGTTTTTGACACTCCAAATTATTGATTATATTATCAGGACTTACGCACTGTTAGACTAGAAACCGGATTAATTGATAGATTCTCATGTCATATCATGTCCGAGCGATTGACCGTAATATCCCGGCCGGGCGGGTTTTTGAGATTGGAGATTGTTGGCAGATATTGGCAGGTTTACCCGCCCCTACCTGATGAAGGGCGCGAAGCGGAGGGAATCGACCGAACACGATCTAATACAAATATCCCTGCCTAACCAGAGCAATTTAAAAGCGTGGTGATATTCGATCGGTTTGAGATCCTTCGGATCAATTTTTAGAGCTTGCTGGGCCATGACTGTTCTTGCTAAGAAGTGCGGCGATCGTCTTAATTAATTGATCCGGTTCGATCGGCTTTGCCAGATGTCGGTGAAATCCAGCTTGCAAAGCTTGCTGTCGATCGAACTCGCCCGCATAAGCTGTCAGGGCGATCGCGGGAATCAGCCCACCCCGTTCGGGCTCCAGGGATCGCACTTGCCGCAACAGCATATAGCCATCCATCCCCGGCATTCCAATGTCGCTCAACAGGACATCTGGCTGGAAATTACTCAAAGCTGCGATCGCTTCTTGAGGGACAGCAACACTCAGTACCTCTGCACCCGCATCTTCTAGCAAAAACGAAATCAACTCTCGCATATCCGGCTCATCATCTACCACAAGTATCCGCATCCCGGATAACGGTTCATCCGCAGTCGATCGTTCCGAAAATCCTGCCAGAGAGTTTTCTTGTCCCTTTACCTTCGGTGATAGGGGCAGACTTACGGTAAAGGTTGCCCCTTGCCCTTCACCCTGGCTATCTGCCGCAACAGTACCGCCGTGCAGTTCCACTAGATGCCGCACGATCGCCAGCCCCAATCCCAAGCCGCCAAACTTGCGGGTTGTCGCGCCATCTTTTTGCCGGAAGTAGTCAAACACGTAGGGTAAAAACTCCCGTGCGATGCCAATCCCTGTATCCGCCACCGTAATTTGAGCCCGATCGCCAACACGAGTCAAATTCACCTCAACACGCCCCCCGGCTGAAGTGAATTTGACCGCATTGGAAACCAGATTCCAGACAACCTGCTGCAAACGGCCCGAATCCCCCAAAGTCTGTCCGATCTGAGGATCTAACACAGTCCGAATGTCAATGGATTTGGCAGCTGCTGCCAAATTGACAGTTTCGATCGCCGATTCCACAGTTAAAGCTAAATCGACTGGACGAATATTCAGGCTTAGCTTACCTTGGAGAATTTTCGAGACATCGAGCAAATCTTCAATCAGTTCAGTTTGCAGCTTGGCATTGCGTTCGATCGTCGCTAACGCCTGTGCGGTTTTTGCCGCATCCAGCTTGCCAGTTTGCAGCAGCTTTGACCATCCAAGGATGGGATTGAGGGGCGATCGCAATTCATGGGAAAGTACCGCTAAAAACTCATCCTTGATGCGATTTGCCTGTCTTAGCTGTTCCGCTTGCTGCTGCAGTGAATCGTTCAGGTTGGCCCGTTCCAAAGCGATCGCGATCTGGTCGCAGATAGAGCCCAGCAGCTCGATTTCTGCAGCCGTGAAATGCGTCCGAGTCAGACTAACAAATGAGAGCGTTCCTAATAACTGCCCTTGAGCGATTAACGGTTGACCGACGTAAGCCGTGATGCCAAGTTCACAGAGGGCTTTAGCATTCGGATGAGTGGAGAATTCGGCTTGATTCAAGACAAGTTGCTGCTGCGTTTGGGCAACCAGTCCACAGAGATATTGGCCTAATTCGATCCAGGCGATCGCCTGCGCCCTTTCTTGTGAGATGCCATCATAGTTTCTCAAATGCAGCATCCGGCGGTTGTCTTTTTCTTCCACCATGAAGTTGTAGTAAGAATGCAGGTCGAGTTGCACTGCAAGTTTGCGGAATAGCCCGTCCATCAAAGCCAGAGGCTGTTCTGTATTCAAGAGATCGCGGGTAGTTTCGTACAGCAATTGCAGTCGCTCACTTGCTTGCCGCTGTGCGGTCTTGTCCTGCATGATTTTGACCAATCCCTGCGGACGATCGGCTTCATTAAGCAGGGGCATCATCAATCCACTCGCCCAAAAGTGATTCCCATCTTTGCGGACGTGCCAGCGTTCGTCTTCGGCCCGTCCTTCCAGTAGAGCTTTTTGCATCTCGTACTCGGCTTGTCCTTGTTCGTTATCTTCGGGTGTGAAGATCGTCCGGATCGGGCAACCAATTGCTTCTGTCTCGGTATAGCCCAACAGCCTTTGTGCCCCTGAGTTCCAACTGGCAATGATGCCGTTAAGGTCGATGGTGAAAATGGCATAATCTGTGACGCTTTCAAAGATCAGGCGGAGGCGGGATTCACTCTGGCGCAGGGCTTCCTCAGCTTGTTTGTGGTCTTCAATATCAACACAGGAACCGATGTAGCCCAAGAACTGGTCTTCCAATCCGTAGCGAGGAACACCTTCATCCATAATCCAACGGTATATGCCATCAAAGCGTTTCAAGCGATATTCCATCTTGAACGGTTGACGGGCATCAAAGGCAGTCACATAGGTGTCTAAACACCGATCGAGGTCGTCGGGGTGGACTTTTTCTGCCCAACCATTGCGCCTTTCTTGCTCGATCGTCCGTCCCGTAAAGTTTAGCCACGGGACGTTGAAGTAATAACAGAGTTTATCCGTGTCAGCCATCCAAATCAGCACAGGGGCAGCATCTGCCATCAGCCGGAACCGCGCCTCGCTCTCCCGCAGTGTGGCTTCGGCAAGTTTTCGCTCGGTGATATCGTTGACGAATGCTACAAACCCTTCCACTGTTCCCTGGCTGTTGAAGCGGGGAACATAGGTGGCATTGACATCACGGGTTCGACCATCTTTGTAGGGAAGTTGGCTTTCAAAGGTCACTTCCTGTCCAGCCAAGACTTGCTCAACATAAGGACGAATCCCTTCATAGGCAGTTTCGCCTAAAACCTCTGGCAGGTGCTTGCCGTAGATTTCCGCTGCCGGATGTCCAAACCATTCTTCATATGCTCGATTGTTGAAGCGGTAGCGCTGGTCTGAGTCTACAAAGGAGATCAAGGCAGGCACGGCATTGGTGACTAAACGAAGTTCTGCTTCTCGTTGTTGCAATACCTCCTCGGCCTGTTTTCGATCGGTGACATTTCGGAAATAAATGGTAATCCCGTTCGCGCCAGGGTAGGTGCGAACGTCATACCACCGATCGTGATCGGGATAAAACGCCGTGACTGACAAAGCAACGCGCTGGGCGGCCACGCGCCGATGAATCAGCTCAAACTCGCTGCCATCGAGTCCGGGGAATTCTTCCCAAAAATTCTTCCCAATCAGATCGCTTGCAGTGCGGTCTAGCAGAATTTCGGCTGAGGGATTTGCGTAAGTGAAACGCCAATTCTCATCAAGGGCAAAGAATCCATCATCTATGCTCTCCAGAATGTTGCGGCTGTGTTCTTCGCTCTCGCGCAACGCCTGGAACGATCGATCGCGCTCCAACGCGATGCTGGCAACTTGGGTGCCGAACTCGGCTAGTTTATATTCCCAGTCCGTCGGCATCCGCGCCTCGCTAAAACACAGCATCAGCGACCCCTGAGCTAGATTGTCCGGCCCGAGCACGGGTTGAGAATGACAGGCTAGAATGCCATGAGCCACGCATAAATTTCGCCATTCTTGCGACCAGCGATCGTCGTTGGCAATGTCGGCACAGGTCACGGGCTGACCGCTATACACTGCTTCGCCGCAGGTTCCAATGCACAAATCGTTAATGGGAGCATCTTGAAGTCCTTCCGCAAAAGACGGTGGAAAGTCGGGAGTAATGTATCTGTTAAACGTTAGGCGCTGAGCATCGGCTAGCAGGAAGCCCGCGCGGGTACCTGGATTCAGCCTGGATACTGAGTCACACACGGCTGCCAGACAGTCGTCGAGTGGCTGTCCGAATGCGATCGACTCCAGCAGTCGTTTCTGCTCGATTAGCAGGAGTTCCGCCTGTTTGCGATCGGTAATGTCGGCAAGCAAAACGGTCAGTCCACTGGGCGAAGGGTAAATTCGATGGTCATGCCAACCTTTCAAAGGTGAGTAGAGATAATCAAACTGGAGCGGCGTTTGTTCGCGCATTGCCCGATGAAACTGCACGTAAGCATCGGTGTCAACGGCTGCCGGAAATAGCTCCCAAACGTTCTCACCCAGAATCGCTGACTGCGGCATTCCAATCATTTCACAGTAGCGATCGTTGGCATAGGTGTAGCGCCAATCGCGATCGAGGATGTAAAATCCATCGTTGATGCTAGAAAGTACGGTTTCTAGCTGTTCTTTTGCCTCCGTCGCCGCAGTTTGCGCTGCTTCGCCCCGAACCTGGGCTTTTTGTTCTAGCGACCTTGCCTCGTGTAAAGTTTGCAAGGCTGCTTTCGCGTTTTTTACAGCCGTGCGCCACGATAGATTGAGTGAAGCGCTCAATCCTGCCGCGATCGAAAACATACCCAGCCGAACAACTGTCTCTACATTAAATATCTGTAAGGAATAGAACGGCTCAATAAAAAAATAGTTGATTGCCAGCGTGGATAAAATTGTTGCGAGTAAGCCAGCCCCGAAACTGCCATACCAGGCACTCACTATCACCGCGATGAAAAACAGGGGCATCGTGGTTGGGTAGAGCCACGGTAAAAGCGATCTGGTTAGCGCCAGTGCCAAAGCCACGGAGAGAGTCGCGACACCATAGGGAAGTAGTCGAATATCTCTGAAAATGCTTTTGATTCTCTCTAAACTCACCCTTTGTACTCCTTATCCGAAAAATATCTTGCCGCTGTGCCTTACTGCATTCGCGAAGCGTTGCATCTGGCAAATTACCTAACTCATCCAGCAAGATGTAAATTTGCTTGAGTGGCAAGCGACAAGTCGTAGCCTTTCCATTTTCCCAACGATTAATCGCGAGAAAGGTCATCCCTAATTCATCCGCCGACTTTTGCTGAGACAGGTTCAGCGCTTGCTGCATTTCTCGCACCAAATTACCGATCGCTGGTTGTTCCGCCCTCAGCCGTTCTATTTTGAAAGGCCTCAGAAGTAACAGCTATAAAGCTGTTTATATTTTACACTTTTGATAGACTACGGAGGTCTGTCATCTCTCTCAAGATATATATCAATCCTTACAGGAGTCGTAAATTTTTTATCCCACCCCAACCCTCCGCGAACCCGCAGGGAGAAAGTACGAAATTCACAAATGATGCGAGGATGGCTATATGAAGTCAATCTTAAATCTACAATAGACTAAGCTGCTTTAAATTCCTTTGAGGAGCGAGCGCCAATCCCGACAGCGTTTCAGGTAAATGCGAGCTACACGATCGCTGGGATTTGTTCGCAAACACTCTTCAAATAATTTTCCCGCTTCTCGGAATTCCTTGCGATCGCACAGTAACATAGCTTCATTATATACTGACAAATTTGCTAGCTTTGCCGACAAACTTTCCGGCGGATCTGCATCAAATACCTCATATACTACGACATATTGAGATTTTCCTTTTACCTGTACTTTATCCACAATTCTAATAGCATAATCTGTGGGATTTCGCAACCGTTCCAAAGTCTGCTGAGAAATTAACAGAGGTACGCCGTAATCTTTGGTCAATCCTTCAATGCGAGATGCTAAATTAACAGCATCGCTAATCACAGTGCTGTCCATTCGGTTTTTACCCCCGACTGTCCCCAGCATCAAAGAACCCGAATTGATGCCAATACCAATTTGAATCGGGACGTAGCCGACACCTTGACGGTATTCGTTGTAAGTTTTGAGGATATTTAGCATTGCAATACCAGCTTTCACTGCATCATCTGCAAAGTCACTAAACAAAGCCATAATTGCATCGCCGATGTATTTGTCAATAAACCCGTTATTGCTAGTAATCGCAGGCTCCATCCGCGAAAGGTAAGCATTGATAAATTTAAAATTTTCTTGGGGAGTCATAGTTTCTGAAAGCGTCGTGAAATCGCGAATATCCGCAAATAGCACCGACATTTCCTGCTGCACTTGGTCGCCTAAATGGACATCTATAATACTTTCATATCCCAACAAATTTAGAAACTGGTGCGGCACAAATCTACCGTAGGCATCAGTTAAGTCTGATTCGGCATCCAGGGATTTTTCTAAATTTTGGTTGAGGTCAAATAATTTCTTAATAAATAAATGGCGATCTGCTTCAGCTTCTTTGCGTTCCGTGACATCTTGAAAAACTGCGATCGCAAAAGCAACTTTGCGATCCTCGTCAAAAATTGGCGTTCCCCAAATCTCAAGGGGAACTTTCTTGTCGGGTTGATGAATTTCCAGATCCTCAGCCGTCGCGTTTTCGCCCCTCAAAGCTCGGACGATAGGCAAATTCTCGAAAGGGTAAATAGTCTCAGTTCCCGCGATATAAATTTGATAAGTTTCGGACAAATCCTCCACTGAATTTAAGGGCAAAACTCGTTGACCGAGTAACTGCTGTCCGGCGTGATTTACGTAGTAAGGTTTGCCTTGAGAATCCAGCACCAGCACGCCTATCGGAATTGCTTCGAGAAATTTAGCCAGCTTGATTTCGCCTTCGCGTACCGCCTCAAATGCGCGAGAACGCAACTCAGTTTCAACCGTATCGGAATGTTCAGCAGTAGTTTCCAGCAAAATTTCCAGATCCGCTTTTTCCTCCTTCAAGTCTTCCACTTGCTGGCGCAATCTTTCTATCTCTAAAAGTAGCTGTTCTCTAGATGGTTGTTCTTCCAGCATAACTCGAGAATTTGCGCCTCGACTAACAAAAAATTGCTCAACAGATAGCACCCTAAAAGTAATCGTGTTTTTATATAAATTCCAACTGCAAACCTGGCATCAGGCGCTGGAAATTTCTCAAAGATTTACCGTGCCAACCTATGTCTTGAGAGCCTTGTACCGCGATTTGCACTCTGGCTGTTTTGCGGATATCGATAATAAACTTCGATAGCATATTGATGCCAGAACTGTTCAAAAATTCTAACTGCTGCAAATTGAGGGTAATTTTCGTCGGTTCCACCTCGGCAACCTTCGTCAGCAATTGCGCTATCGGCGCGTACTCAGCAACCCCGCTCAGCCTTAGAGATCCAATAAAACTCACGGTTGCCGTTGCTGGATCGTAACAGATCTGATAATCTTCTGTATTAATTTCCATAGCCACAAAAAAAAGTCCCTTAGATATTATCGATCGCTAGCGTTGCTTATCAAAGAAATGGGTCTAAAACGCCGTCCTTATACGAGGGCTTTGAGCTAGAATAGAGAAGTCTACAGGCTCAAGACGGGTTGAAATAGCTACGATAAGAGCGCACCTTGACAGTTCGGAGGGGCAATGCTTAACTGAACCCTGAAGACACCAAGCTTTTTGCTTGAGTACAACGAAACATAGTCGCCTAGCGGGCATGGGGAGACTATAAACGGACGTGGAGCAACGGTAAGACTACTTTGGTAGCGCGTTGCTGTGAAGCGTTACGGAATCTTCGCTCATGAAAGGACGAGGAGGTATGTCAAACTGTTAATTGCACCATAGTTGTCACCGCAATTACTTCCGGGTCTTTGTGCACGGTCTGGAATTTCCAGCCAAGTTTGGCGGTATAATCGGTGAGCATCGACAACAAACCCAATCCAGAATTGGTACAGTTGTCGTCAGCAGCATTTTTTTCCAAGCGCTGAATGTAAAGTTCGCTTGGCTCCGAGGCCAGCAACTCCTGAATATAAGCCTGAAACTTGTCCACAGCTTGCGGAGAAATGCTGTTAGCCACTGAGAAAATCACTCCGTCGCTCTCTAATTGCAGTTTAATATCGATCGGGTACTCCGAGGTTTCATCATTAAACTTCATGGCATTTTCCAATAACTCGTTGGCAATGTAGCTAACAGCGCTTTTTATTTCAGCTTGTCTTTCAATTGTCGAGGGTTCGTCTTGATTGCCCGGAAAAAAAGTCGTCAGGTAGTCAGCCAGAAAATCAGCCGACAAACCGTTGTTCCGCCACCGCTGCTTGAGAGGAACCGAACTCGGAGAGAATCCAATTATTAAGTATTCTTGGCTAGCGGGCTGCTCGATGAAATCTCCGAAAATCTGAGTCATATCGATGTGAGAGCTAAAGTTTGAGAGGAGGGGGCTCGCTGAATACATTTTAAACTTTAGGAGGGATATCTAAATAGTTATTTT
Organism: Microcoleus sp. M2_D5; assembly: GCF_036701935.1. Taxonomy (NCBI): domain Bacteria; kingdom Bacillati; phylum Cyanobacteriota; class Cyanophyceae; order Oscillatoriales; family Microcoleaceae; genus Microcoleus; species Microcoleus sp. M2_D5. Next base: position 26,616 of record NZ_JAUBRP010000072.1, read on the forward strand.
TGTTTGAGTACCAGCAATGTGATGTCGTCAAAAACTTTTTGTTCGCCGATGTGCGATCGCACGTCATTAATTACAGCCTGCCTAATTTCGGCAGCCGAACGCTGCCAATGAATCTTTATTACCTCAATTAACTTATCTAAACCATAAAGCAGTTTATCTATATTTTTAGCTTCCGTAATCCCGTCAGTGTAAAGCACAACCACATCTCCTGAATGCAAATGCACAATTTTCTCAGCAACAAATTCAGCAATATCTACATCGAGCCCGATCGGGAAACCCAAATCAATTGTATCAAACCGCTCTACACAACCGTTACACCGCACGACAATCATTTCTTCGTGCTGGCCGCTCAACTTCAGCATCCCCTCCTCATAGTCTAGCAAGGCAAGGCTAGCATTTTTGTCGCATTTCATCCGCTGCACGTTATCATAAATTACACTGTTAATAGCCGTTAAAAATCTTACTGGGTCTGGTTCATTGTAGGCGAGCAAAGTTCTTACTGCCGTTTGCACCATAATCATTAAAACACCGCTCTCCAATCCGTGTCCCGTCACATCCCCAATGCCAATTTTCACTCTACCTTTGTGTTGGAGTACGTCGTAATAGTCGCCCCCTACTTCCTCAGCAGCTTCCATAAATCCCGCAATATCTAACCCCACAACTTCATTGAGTTCTAAGTCTTTTGGCAGCAGCATCTGCTGAATCTTGCGAGTAACGTCTAGTTCGGCGCTCATTCGCATATTTTCAGCTTTTAGGCGATCGTTGAGAACAGTAATTTCTTGATTTGCACCAACTAAGGCACCGGCAATTTTGTTAAAAGCACCCACAACTTGCCCCAGTTCATCTCTGTTATCCAAAATAATTTTGTGGTCGAGATTGCCGCTTGCCATCTTTTTTGCAGCTTCGTCAAGGACAAACACAGTTTGCATAACGCTTCTATAAAAACTTACAAATAAATAAATAACTATGGCTAAGGTTATTAACACAACAATAGAAATTATGCGTTTCTTGGCAACGAAACTATCAATGCGTTTTTGCAGGAGAAAGTCTAATTCCTTGATAGTTTCATCCCACAGTTCAAAACTCGAATTCAGAACTCGATCGCTTTCATCAATATAGGTAGAATATTCCACTAATGCTGCGGGATTAATCAGTTTATCTAGTTGCTCAGTTAGCGGCTCTACTACCGAGTTAAAGTTGGTCAAATTCTCCCTTAATTTCGGGATAAGATTCCCGTGAGGATTATTGCTAAATCCTACCTCCATATTGATAGCTAAATTCTGATTGATTTCTCTCAATTTGCCTGCTAAAGTAATCAGTTTCGCTCTTTCTTCAGGTGTGGCATCGGAACGCAAGTTGTTTATTTGAGAAATAAGCCTAATCTCTGACAAGATTTTTTGGATTTCTGGAAGTTTCAGCAAAGTAGCATCCATCAAATAATAAGTATCTAGATCCGGGTCTAAAATGAGATTAGAAGTATCGCCGACGCGAGCGCTCAGTCTATCAATGTCTGTAGCTAAACGTTGATATACAAAATCGTAAGTTTCTAAACTCCACTGGCTGTGGCGAAGTTTGAAGTTTTGCCAAGTTTGATAAATATTATTGAATTGTTCGCTGGAAATTAATGTGTTTCCAAGCTGGCTATCTGTATTAGCCATCGCTTTAAATTTATTGTCTATCTTGGCTTCAAAATCTGTTTTTAATTCTGAATTGCTTAAACTAGGATTTGACCTCTGATTCGGATAATTTAAGAGTTGAAGTTTCGGTATATATTCCCTCAACTGGCGCAGCCGCCGCAGGTATTCATTTCCGTACATTTCTTTTTGGGCAAAATCAACTCTGCTGTTAATTTCGGAAATTAGCAGGTACATGACCAAAGTTAACGGTATTGCAAATAGAAAACCAATTAAGGTAAATTTTTGAGGATAGCTCAGCCGATTCATTAAATGGATTCCGAGAGATTTTCTGTTCATAATCGAGAGATTTTAAGAATATTGTACTAAAAAAGTAGCGATCGCTACTAAAGTAGTTGCGGGGACGATCGCTCTAGAAAACCCGAATGCTAATATAATTAATCAGCGATAAGCTGTGGAGCATTTAAACCAGTAACGAGGCCGCTCCGGGTGCGTCAGGAGCGAACACTTACGCGCTTATGCGAAAAACAATTCTGTAATGACGCACCCTACTATCCTCTTTTAAATGCCGAACAGCTTAGCTGATTTAATTTCTAATGCGTTTTCGTCCAGTGGCAACAATTTTTGTGGCATCCCTGTGATATCCTTGGTTGAGCTCGCCTCCCCCAGTCTAAAACACGTTTAGCAGTTTTGGAACGAAGAATAGTAATTTGTACTGAGATTCGGGGGCAGGAGTAGAGGTTTTTAAGAATATTTACTTAAGCATAAATTTTTCTTAATACCCGGAGACAAAAAGTAAAAATTAAGTAATAACTGGGTAGTGCAAGTTTCCTGAAACACAACTGCCGACAGCGAGTAGAAAATACTTGCCCCCCACGCACCAGCAGTCAAATCGGTTCTGCACAAAGGAACCAATAGCACCAGCAATAGTGTCTAAATAAGTATCTGCAGTTGAGTGTTCAGGAGCGCGCATTGTGTAAAGTGAGGCAGAGGGCATATTATGAAAAGAATCTCCCAAAATAAATTTCAAAAAAATAAAAACCGAGACCAAAAGCAGCCCAATCCTGTAATCTTGGCTTTGGTGCTGACAGGAATTCTGGTATGGGAAATGTATCCGGCGCTAAGACACACCGCTGCGGCTAACGCCGGCGCCCTCAAAGATTCCCTTGCCCAGTTGGAAAGGCAACAGCAGCAAACCGCGCAGCAATTTTCCTCAGCCGCAGTGCCCCAAAACATCAGCTATTCGGTATTGGCACTCGATACTCTCACTTCCGAACCGGGGAATTTGGCCGAGGGTACGCGCCAAAATCCCCCGAAGCAATTGCCCGCAACCGTAGCAGAAGCAGTTCGCCGAGAGTTGTCGGATTCCACTGGCATTGCTGCTGACAAGTTGAAAGTAACTGAATCAAGCGGACAAAGTTGGCCGAATACTTGTTTAGGACTCGCGAAAGCGGATGAAATTTGCGGTCAAATGATGGTAGAAGGTTGGCGGGTTGTGGTTTCTGACGGCCGCCAAACTTGGGTTTACCGTACTAATGCTAGGGGAAATATCTTGCGTTTGGAAAAAAAGTTAGCTAGGTAAATGTACCTCTGTGAAATGAAAAATAAGTTTACTTTTGGAACAGGCAAGATGCCTGTTCCACAAAGAGTGAGTTTTTTTGTGGGTGGGGATCACAAACAGGCAAGATGCCTGTTCCACAAAGAGTGAAGTTTCTTGTGGGAATTTTCTTGTGGGCTTCTGGGAACAGGCAAGATGCCTGTTCCACAAAGAGTGAGTTTTTTTGTGGGAATTTTCTTGTGAACTTCTGGGAACAGGCAAGATGCCTGTTCCACAAAGAGTGAGTTTTTTTTGTGGGTGGTTTCTTGTGGGGAGTAGGGGTTGGGCTTCTAGCCGGCCCCTTGCTTTAATTTGGGAGTTGGTTTCTTTCGATGATGCCGCCGCCCAACAGCACATCGCCGTCATACCAAACAGCGGCTTGTCCGGGGGTAATGCTCAACTGCGGTTCGTCAAAAATCAACTTAACTCTTGTACCGCCGGCTTTTTCCTCTGCTTGGGAGGATTCTACAGGAATAATTGTAGCCGGGACGGGTTGCGATCGATATCGAATCTGTACCTGAGCCCGAATCGGAGCCGTCGGTGCAGCCACCGAAACCCAATTCACTTTCTGGACTGTACATTCAGATTCTACTGCCAACTGTCGATCGCCCACAACTACCCGATTGCCAGCAGCATCGAGTTCAATCACATACAGCGGTTCCGGTGCAGCAATACCGAGTCCCTTCCGCTGGCCGATGGTGTAGTGGTGCACGCCGTCATGCTGTCCGAGCACCCGCCCTGACTTGTCCACAATGTCACCCTTTTGCGGCGCAATGTACTTATCCAGAAAAGCCCGCATCGAACCGTTACTTTCCACCAAGCACAAATCCTGACTTTCAGGCTTATCAGCAGTTGTCAAGCCAAATTCCGCCGCGATTCTGCGAGTTTCTGTCTTGGTAATTTCCCCCAAAGGAAACTCCGTACCCGCCAACAAATCCTGTGTTAGATCGTACAGGAAATAAGACTGATCTTTCGCAGGGTCGATCGCCCGCAGCAACTGATAGCGACCCGTAGCAGCATCGTAAGTAATCCTAGCGTAGTGGCCTGTAGCGATTTTTTCAATTCCGAGTTCTTCGCGAGCATACTTAAGCATTGGCCCGAACTTCACAGTTTTATTGCACTGCGAACAAGGCAGAGGCGTAACTCCTGCGCTGTAACCCTCGACCAAATAATCCACAATACTTGCCTGAAAGACGTCGCGGCTGTCAACAATGTGGTGGGGAACGCCCAAATCTTCGCAAATTTTAGCTGCATCGACCATTCCCTCAGAGCAGCACTGGCCTTTGCCCTTCATCAACCACAGCGTTAAACCCACCACTTCATATCCCTGATGGTGTAAAATTGCGGCTGCTGCGGAACTATCGACCCCGCCGGAGAGGCCTACAACAATCTTGTTCATGGTTGGGGAGAAATTGCTATTTTACTGTTACTTTGTTCGATCGAGCTAATTTATTATACCACAAGCATACTACAATTGGCCACTGCTGCTGTTAGCTGAAATTTTAGCATTAATATGACCATTCAAAAATTTGTTGTCACCGCCGACCAAATGCGGCAAATAGAAACCCGAATTTTTGCTGCTGGAATGCCAGTCGCAGCTTTAATGGAAAAAGTCGCGGGACTGATTGCTAGACGCATTCAGGAGATTTTGAAAGCGGAAGGAAGTTCAGCAAGTAGCAGTGTACGGGATTTAACGGATAGAAGGAAAAGGCAAGAAGGGAAAAATCTTGTTAATTTTCAATTGCCAGTTATCGGCGTATTGGTTGGGCCGGGACACAACGGCGGCGATGCTTTGGTTGTAGCCCGCGAATTGCACTTTCAAGGATTCCAAGTAGTTATTTACTGCCCGTTTTCTAAACTAAAAGAACTCACAAAAAGTCACGCTGATTATGCGCGTTATTTAAATATTCCATTTGTTGATAAAATTGAAAACCTGAAAACCTGCGATTTGCTAGTAGATGGTTTATTTGGATTTGGATTAGAACGAGAAATTTCTAACGCCACGGCCGCAGCTATTGACGAAATAAATAATTTAAATATACCTGTTTTCAGTATAGACGTTCCATCGGGAATTCATACAGATACCGGAGAAGTTTTGGGAACGGCAATTAGGGCAAAACATACATTATGTTTGGGATTGTGGAAAATGGCATTTCTGCAAGACAGAGCGTTAGAATATATCGGGAGTTCCGAATTAATTGATTTTGATATTCCCGCAGCAGATATTGCAGCAATATTGGGAGAAACGCCAGCAATACAACGCATTACAAAAGCATCGGCAACTCAGCATTTGCCGTTACCCCGATCGCCAATTTCGCACAAATACACCAACGGTAACATACTAATTATTGCAGGTTCACGCCGCTACAGCGGAGCCGCAATTTTGGCAGCATTAGGAGCAAGAGCAAGCGGTGTCGGAATGCTGTCAATTGCTGTTCCTGAGTCGATTAAACCGATGTTGAGCAGTCAGTTGCCAGAGGCATTAGTTATAGGATGTCCCGAAACCCAAAGCGGTGCAATTAGCGAGTTGCCAGTAGCAATTGATTTGAGTTCTTATGATGCGATCGCCGCAGGCCCAGGTCTGACATTAGAAGCCGCAATAGCTGTAGAATCTGTACTGGAGAGCGATCGACCTCTGGTGTTAGATGCTGACGGTTTAAATATCCTCGCTCAACTCGGCACAGTCCCGATTTTGTCCGAACGCCGAGCACTGACAATTATCACGCCTCACCCGGGCGAATTCAAGCGTTTATTTCCCGAATTAGCCGACGAAACCGGCGACGATAGAATTGCCGCAACTCTAGCAGCAGCTCAGCTTTGCGGCGCAGCGGTATTGCTCAAAGGAGCCAGAGTGTGCATAAGTTGGAAGCATGAGGACGATTCCCTACAGGGTAGCGACGCTTCACGTACCACCACCTACCTCAATCCAGAAAGCACCCCAGCCCTTGCCAGAGGGGGCAGCGGCGACGTTCTCACAGGCTTGTTAGGGGGACTATTAGCAAGTGCGATCGCCCGCAAATCCCCCCCCAAATCAGTTGCTGCAACAGCAGCTTGGTGGCACGCTCGAGCCGGAATCATGGCTGCTAAAGAACGGACGGAATTAGGAGTAGATGCCTTTACTTTGACACAGTATTTAATTCCAGCTTTGCGAGAATTTGCTGAGTAAAAAATCAACATGAGTTGTGTAGAGTGTGCACCGCGCACTTTCCCGATCCGCTCTTAGGATCGCGAATTAAATAACTTACAATTTTAATTGTTATTGTGGGATGGGCTCTTATAGCCCGTCATGAGTGGA
>NZ_JAUBRP010000073.1:0-33094 GCF_036701935.1 Microcoleus sp. M2_D5
GTCCCGCCCGTCCACTCATGACGGGCGGGACGCCCATCCCACAATAACAATTAAAATTATAAGTTATTTAATTCGCGCTCCTTATTTATTTTTCATTCCTAAAATTCCTCAACCGGTACTGGTGATTTTGTACTCGAACAATTTACCGTGAGTGAGTTTTTAATTTTGAGTTGGGAGAGGGAGAGAGTGGGAGGGTGGGAAAAATCCTCTTGCTTCACGCTTGACTTCTTCCCTCAACCCCCATCCGTTAAATCCGTTAAATCTCGTAGACTTCGCGTTCTTGAAATTCACCCTGACATCAAATCCGCGCTTGGAAAGTCGGGCGTAAAATCGAGTCAACATCCAACACTCAACCATCATTCAGTTTTGCGACCCCGAGTCAACAGTCAACAATTCCCGATGAGTGCAACCAGAATTGATATGACTTCTGCCTTCTGACTTTTCCAATCAAGCAAAAGGCGAGCCGATTTCTCATTAGCGCGCCTCCTAATTGAATTTTATTTTGTAACACGTAAAAGAGGAGATTGTTCCGGTTGACAAAATCATGAAGTCGTCTTGCTAGCGCGACGGCGGCGCGCGGCAACCAAGCCACCCAAACCGAGAGCCAAACCAGTCATTGTCATGGGTTCGGGAACTGTTTCTGCGCTGACTGTGAAATCTTGGAAGTCTGCGTCGTTTCCGCCACCGCGATCGTCGAAGCCAATTAGCGTGCCTCCGTTAAACAGAGAAGCGTATCCGTTTGTGAATTGTCCGGCAGCTTGGAAGACGTTCGTGGTTTCTTTGTCGAGTTCGTCCCACAGTTGCGATTGCGCGCCAAACACTGCTTGCTGGTTGCCGCTGTTCAAGGCTGAGGTCGAGTAGACAGTGCCACCCCAGCCGCTGTTGAGTCCCAAAGTATAAATTTGATTGGCCAGGAATGTGAATACTGTCGAGCCAGAACCCAAGACTGTATTGCCCAGAGTTCCTTTCCATTCGTTACTCGAGCCGTTGTCTGAGGATTTAGTTTCCGAAAACAGGGTGCTAACTAGAGTGGCCGCCGAGTTGTTCACACTGTAGATGCCCAAAGAGGAAGTATACCCACCGTGAGATTGTTTGAAGTTAAACTTGACGCTGGTATCTTGGCCGAATTGGATGCCGGTGGTACCAAAGGAGAAGGCTTGAGCTGGAGCTCCGGCGCCAAACAGAGCTGTGGCGGCGGCGGTAGCTGTTAGGGCGGATAAGAGTTTGGTATTCATAAACCTGTTCCTTTTGTGCGATCGTCTTAATAATTTCATTATGCGATACTTTGTTTGTATTTGGGACACTTTAGGTAAAGTTTGACATATTCTTTATCAAGCCTTTACATATCCTTCATAAATTCTCTCTATCACATCTGCGGGCGGGCGATCGAGCCCTAATAATACCCACTAAATAATTATAAATATTGTTGCCTGAAACCTTGCAGTCGCGGGCAGGGGAGCGCGAATGAACCCAAGGGATTTGGATCGGGCTTATGGCTACTTTTTTTTATAGTCTCAAGTCTAAATTCTCAATAGCAAACACTTAAGTATAAATACGGTAATATTCGTGGGTACTGACAGTTCCAGAAGTTTTCTATTAACCCTAAACTGGGAATATTTGTTTTTTGGGGCTTATGTATGGGAGTTAAAGTAGTTTATCTATCGGGTAAATTACGTACAAAATGCGATCGCTGGGTCTACGTATTTTGGTTGAATTAAATAGAGTCCGTGGTGTGAGATATCCCCAAGATGCGATCGAGAAGATGCAATTTCCGCAGATTGAAGCGGTAAAAGACCGGATTGCCCCTCAACAAAGATTGTATAGAGAAGCTGTGGCCCCGTCTTTGCTCCCGATCGCCCGCATCAAAACAGACCGCTGTAGCGTTCCTCTGCCCAAGGTTCGCCCCGCCGATGGTAGCCGTTGCGTTCCCAAAAACCGAGTTCTTCGGTTTCTGTAAACTCCAGGCCGTTAATCCATTTGGCGCTTTTCCAAGCGTACAAGTGGGGAACTACGAGCCGCATTGGGCCGCCGTGGTCTGCGGATAGAGGTTCGCCGAAGACGGTGTGGGCGAAAAAGTTTTCTTCTCTCAGGAAGTCGGCGATCGCAATGTTGGTAGTGTAGCCGCCGTAGCAGTGTTCCAGGACGTGCATAGCTTTCGGATCGACTTCTATGCAGTTCATAAAATCGGTGACTTTGACTCCCGTCCACTGCACGTCGAGTTTTGACCACCGGGTGACGCAGTGAAAATCCGCAGTAAAGTTACTTTGGGGCATGGCCTGGAAGTCCGACCAACTGAAGGTTTGTGGTTTTGCCAATCCCCAGACTTTAAATTCCCAACTCTCAATGCTGACGGAGGGTGTATCGCCGTAGGTCAGCACAGGAAAGCCGTTGGCGAGGTATTGACCCGGGGGGACGCGATCGATGTTTTCTGATTCTGGCTTGCGAAAAAATTTGCCCAGCATGGATTCACGCTCTACAGTAACTGACTGCAATCCTGAGTATAACTTGCATAGAGGGGCGCATCGCAATTCTTCTCAAGGTAGAAAGCTTTCAGGACTTCTATAGAAAGAAAAATCCCACAATCCTGCCTGATGCCAACCTACTTCTGCCTTCTGAGAGAGACCAAGCTAAAAATTATAAAATTTATCACCCCAGGGGATGAATTTCCTAATCTTAAATTATATCGTAATTAATGGCGCATTTCCGAATCTTTGATGTATTGTTACAATATGCTCAGATGCCATATGTAAAAAAAATTGATGGGGTAAAAATCATGATCGCAAGTTGCTTAATTCCGTTGACGATCTGCTTGATTGCTTGGTGGGTGACAGCGGGGACTGACAACAGAACGCTAGACGGAATTCCGGCTCCCATAGCTGCAATTATTGGAATTTGTTCGTTAATTTGGTTGGTGGCGGCCTGTCCTTGGCCTGTTGAACTTGCTCTAGTATTGGCGGTACTGGTTTTGGGCAAAGCTTATTTGCAAAAAATCTTGAAAGTCGGCTGAATTTTTAGGGCGAGCGCTCCTATGGTTGGCGGGAGCGCGACGATCGAGTGCTGCTACTTTATTAAAATTTTTCGCAATTTGTCTGGCTAAGTTCTCAAAGGGGGTCGCAAAGGCGGAACCCACCCTAGAATTGGTGAAATTCAATTTACATATTTCAGTTAAAAATTAGAACATATAGATGGACAGGAAAACCCGGTTTATTTTAGATAAACCGGGTTTGTGAGGGTCGGAAATTGTCACACATCCAGCAATAATTGCTTAGGATCGAGACACTCGGAACACAAGACACTTGGTTTCTGAGTCGAGGACTGTTGCTGTATGTGGGTAAAATGTCGAGCTGTTAAATTGGCAAGCGATTAATATCTTTGTTAGAACCAATTACTACCATCACCTCGCCTTTTCTCAAGCGTTCGCTTGGCTGCGGATTGATCTCGAACTTGTCGCCACGACCGACTGCTAGCAAATTCAAACCATACCTGCGCCGGAGTTCCAATTCGGAGATGGTTTTGCCATCAAACTTTTCAGGAACTAGCAACTCAACGATGCTGTGAGCTGGGTCGAGGTCAAAGCGTTCTAAAATGCTGGGTTTTGTAAGAAGGCGGGCCAAAGAGCAGCCCATTTCTCGTTCGGGAAAAACTACATGATCTGCGCCGACTTTTTTCAACAGTTTTAAGTGAGTTTCCGAAGAAGCTTTGGCTATTACGTGAGCTACCCCGCCTTCCTTAAGATTTAAGGTTGTGGTAATGCTTTCTCCTAGATAATTGCCGATCGCAACAATCACTGTTTCAAATTCAAATATACCTGCTTCCCCAAGAGCGCTAGGCTCAGTAGAATCTAACTGCACAACGTGAGCAGCAATGCGATCGTTCAAAGCTTGAGTTACTTTTTTTTCATCGGCGTCAATTCCCAAGACTTCGTAACCCAAACCGTGTAGTGTAGAACACACAGCTTTGCCGAAGCGTCCTAAACCAATAACTGCAAACTGCTTGTTGTCGGCGCGCAAAGTGCGAAAAAAATTTAAAGATGACAGGTTCACTGAATATCCAGCGCTGAGCGTCTTGCTGTTTAAATTTTAGCAGAGACAGCGCCGCCTCCTTTTGATTTTTGGGTAAGTAGTAAAAGTTGATTTGGGTTGTCACCCATTGTTTAGATTATCAGCAACGAGGCAGGATTTTTTATCCCACTAACAAACTTTCCTCAGCATACTTAAAAGACCTGGGTTTTGGGTCTCCGAATGCAGCACTCATCAGCAGCAACACGCCAACCCGACCTATGTACATTGTAGCAATCAAAACCAGCTTGCCGATCGCTGAAATCTTGGCTGTAATCCCAGTGGAAAGACCGACCGTGGCAAAAGCTGAAACTGCTTCATACAGCGCTGCGATAAATTCTACTTCGGGATTGGTCACCTCAATTAAAATTGCAGATGTGAACGCGACCAACATGGAACCGAAGACTACACTAATGGTTTTTAGAATCATTGCTGGCGGGATTTGACGCTGATAGCACTCCACATCTTCCTGGCCTTCGAGAACTGCTGTGGTACAGCAAAACAATATCCTAAAAGTTGTGGTTTTGATGCCGCCGCCTGTGCTGCCAGGACTGGCGCCGATAAACATCAGCGCGATAGTCAGAAATAGCGAGGCTTCGCTCATTTTGCTAATGTCAATTGTATTGAATCCCGCCGTGCGGGGAGTAAGAGATTGAAACCAAGCTGCCATCACTTTTTGAGGAAAATTTAGAGAGCCGAAAGTGTCTGGGTTGTCGTATTCCAGCACCAAAAAGGCTAGCGTTCCTAAAATTAAAAGGACAGCCGTTGTAGTGGTAACAACTTTGAAGTTCAGGGAAAAAACTGTGCAGATAGGGCTTTTGTTGAAGCGATCGCGCAGCCACAGGTACAATTCCATAATTACCTGATAGCCGATTCCCCCAAATACGATTAAACCACTGACTGTGAAGTTAACCATAGGCGAACTGATGTAGCCGATCAAATTATCTGAATAGATGCTAAAACCGGCGTTATTAAACGAATTAACACTGTGAAATATAGCAGACCACACACCTTCTTTAAATCCGTATTGGGGGACGAAAACCGTCATCAGCAAAAACACTCCTGTTAATTCAAACAAAAGCGTTGTTGCTAGAATTGACTGCACCAGTTGTACTACGCCGGCTAGTCCGGATTTGTCTAGAGATTGTTGCAGGGCAATTTTGTCTTTCAAGCCAAAGCGGCGGCCCAATAACAGCAGCAAGAAAGTCGTGGCTGTCATGTAGCCCAAGCCTCCTATTTGCACCAGTAAAACTAGGCACAGTTGCCCCCAAAAAGAGTAATATTTTCCGACATCTACAACCGACAAGCCGGTGACGCAGACAGCGGAAGTAGAGGTAAACAGTGCTGTTATTGGATCGCTCCAAGTTCCATCAATTGTGGAAAAGGGCATCATCAGCAATAGAGTACCTGCGAGGATGACAGCGAGAAAGCCCAAAGCAATGGTTCGCGAGACAGTCATTCGATTTTAGATTTTAGATTTTAGATTTTAGATTTGGGATTTGAGATTTGAGATTTTGGATTTGGGATTTGAGAGGGAACCCACAAATATATCGTCGGGCTGGAAATCAGGACATCTCTGTCTGGCGAAGGCCGGAGACCGATCGAACTCAATCGCCAAATTCTATGACAACAGCGGGAAAATAACGGTAGAATTCCTTTAATAACTTGCGTTCCGGCGATGACATCAACACTTTACCAGCAAATTCAGCAACTTTACGACGCTTCTAGCGGTTTGTGGGAGCAGGTGTGGGGCGAACACATGCACCACGGTTACTACGGCCCGGATGGCAATTTGAAAAAAGAGCGCCGACAGGCTCAGATAGATTTGATAGAAGAACTGCTGGCTTGGGCTGGAGTCCCGTCAGAGAAGGCACTGGGTGAATCTTACCGCATTCTCGATGTCGGTTGCGGGATCGGCGGCAGCACGCTGTATTTGACGGAAAAGTTTAGTTCGTTAGCGCAGCCCTCGAAGAGGATCGCTCAAAATAATTTAAAGTTGGATGGCGGGGTCGATCGAGATTTTAGCCGATCGCCCGAACTCAACAAAACGGGCGCTAGGGTTACAGCAACCGGGATTACTCTGAGTCCGGTACAGGCCAACAGAGCGACCGAACGCGCTAAAATTGCTGGGCTTGAAAGCAATGTGAATTTTTTGGTTGCCGATGCTTTGAATATGCCTTTTCCTGACGAGTCATTCGACTTGGTTTGGTCGCTCGAAAGCGGCGAACATATGCCAGACAAAATTAAGTTTTTGCAGGAATGCTGCCGCGTACTCAAGCCGGGAGGCACTTTGATTTTGGCAACTTGGTGTCACCGCCCGCTGGGAGAAACGGCGGGTGAATTAACTGATGAAGAGAGAAAGGAATTGGCAGAAATTTACCGGGTTTATGCTTTGCCCTATGTGATTTCTTTGCCGGAATATGAGGAAATTGTCCGCAGTTTGCCTTTGACAAGTATTCGCACGGCTGATTGGTCAAAAGCTGTTGCTTCTTTTTGGGATGTGGTGATCGATTCTGCTTTGACTCCGAGCGCGATTTGGGGTTTGCTAACGAGCGGTTGGACGACTATTCAAGCAGCACTTGCTCTCGGATTGATGAGCCGTGGATATCAGAGCGGGTTGATTCGTTTTGGAATGATTTGTGCTGTAAAATAACAGGCATATATCACAGGAATTTTGAGTCTTGAGTTGATGAGTAAGGTGCGTATTACGCACCCTACAGAATATTATTTGTTTGGTGTGGGTGTGAGATTTATGGGCAATGATTCGATTGGCAAGTCTTGGATTGATAAGAATGGCTCGGCTCCGCAAAGCTGGGTGAGCGCATTTTGGGAGTTTTCCCGGCCGCACACAATTGTGGGCACTAGCTTGAGTGTATTGGCTTTGTACGCGATCGCCCAAAGTTCGCGGCTATTTGTGAATCCTGTACTTTTGCCCCTAGCTTTTGCCTGGTTGGCTTGCATTTGCGGCAATATTTATATTGTGGGATTGAACCAGTTAGAAGATATTGAAATTGATAAAATCAATAAGCCGTATTTGCCGATCGCCTCTGGAGCATTTTCTCGGAAAACCGGGGAATTAATTGTAATTGCCACGGGAATTATAGCAATTTTGACTGCTGTTTTGCAAGGCCCGTTTTTGCTGGCTACCGTGGGCGTTAGTTTGGCGATCGGGACTGCTTATTCTCTGCCGCCAATTCGGCTGAAGCGGTTTCCTATTTGGGCGGCGCTGTGCATTTTTACGGTGCGGGGCGCGATCGTAAATTTAGGGTTATTTTTGCACTTTAATTGGGTGTTGGGTTTGGGAAGGGCGAAAAGCGCTTTTTCTGGCTGGAGTTTGAAGAGTTTGTCTTTTGAGATTCCTGCGGAAGTTTGGGTGCTGACGGTTTTTGTTGTGGTGTTTACGTTTGCGATCGCGATTTTTAAAGATATCCCCGACATGGAAGGGGACAAGCAATATAATATTACTACGTTTACGATTGAGCTGGGCAAGCCTGCCGTCTTTAATTTATCTCGCTGGGTGTTGACGGTTTGTTATTTGGGCGCGACTTTGGCGGGAGCGATCGTATTGTCTAATGTTAATTTAGTGTTTCTGGCAGTTTCTCATTTGGCGGCTTTGGGTTTGATGTGGTTTTGGAGCATCAAAGTTGATTTGGACGATAAAATAGAAATTGCGGCATTTTATCAGTTTATCTGGAAGTTGTTTTTCTTAGAATATCTGATTTTTCCCGCAGCTTGTTTGTTGGGGTAGAAGTTCGGCAACGGATTGTGTAACGGATGTAACGGATGTAACGGATGTAACGGATGTAACGGGTGTCACTCCGATGGAAGGGGGAAGAAGCAAGAAGGAAGTCGGAAGTTCGGCAACGGATTATGTAACGGATGTAAAGGATAGAAGGAAGAAGGATGAAGGAAGAAGGAAGGAAGAGTTAACAAATTAGAAAAAGTTGGCAATTACAAGTTAGCGAACTCCCAAACAACTAAGACAACTATGGCTTCTCAAAAAAAATCGCGGAAATCTGCCTGCAAACTGGGTGCCGAAGACTATTTGAAATTAGCTTGGGAACATCACCAAGCGGGCCGTTTGTTAGAAGCTGAGAATTTGTACCGGCAAATAATAGAAGTGCAGCCGGAATCAGCAAACGTGCTGTGTTTGTTGGGAATAGCGGCGAGACAGCAGGGAAAAATTGCAGAGGCGATCGACTTTTACGAACAGGCGATCGCCCAAAACCGCGATTTTGTAGAAGCGCATTTAAATAAGGCTAATCTTTTGCTGGATGTAGGCGAGTATCAAAGGGCGATCGCCAGTTACGAACAAGTCATCAAAATCCAGCCCAACTCTGCACTCGCATACAATAATTTGGGCTGGTCAAAACAGCAATTAGGCGAAATAGATGCGGCTATTTTATATTACCAAACAGCGCTGCAAATCGACCCTAATTTGCACGAAACAGCGCACAACTTAGGTCATTTATTTAAACAAAAAAATCAATTAAACGAGGCAATCGCCTGTTACCAGCACGCTTTAAAAATCAATCCCCACTTGACATATTCCCTGATGGGATTGGGAACAGTTTGGCAGCAGCAAGGTAAATTAGCCGAAGCTTTCAACTGCTACCAGCAAGCGGTAAAACTAGACCCCAACAATCCCGAAGCTCACAACAATGTAGGAGCCTTTTTCCACGAACAAGGCAATGCAAAAGCAGCAATATCCCACTACCGACAAGCCTTAAAATTAAAGCCAGATTTCGTGGAGGCTATTAACAATCTCGGACACGCTTTGGTCGATTTAGGAGAATTTCAAGAAGCTTTTTCTTGTCACAGTCGAGCCTTGGAATTGCAGCCAGAGAACGCGATCGCCCACCTGGAATTCGCCTTAACTTTGTTATTGTTCGGAGACTTCCAGCGCGGTTTTGCTGAATATGAGTGGCGGTGGCGCACTCCGCAACTACAACCGAGGCAATTTAAACAGCCAGTTTGGGATGGTTCGGATTTGCAGGGAAAAACTATTTTACTCCACGTCGAGCAAGGATTTGGCGATTCTATTCAGTTTATTCGCTACGCGCCGATTCTTCGCAGTCGAGGCGCTAAAGTTATGGTAGCTTGCTATCGGGAACTGATGCGGTTGTTTGCGACAGTTCCTGGTATTGAATATTTATCAGTTAGTCTGGAAGGTTTGCCAGAATTTGATGTTCACGCACCGCTGATGAGTTTGCCGCGAATTGTGGGGACAACTCTGGAAACAATACCAGCAAATGTTCCTTATCTATATCCGCCTGCTGAGTGCAAATTTGCACTTTCTTCTGATGCCAAGTTGAAGGTAGGGATTGTTTGGGCGGGAAGTCCGAAGCGCCGGAAAGACAATCAGCGTTCTTGCAGATTGAGCGATTTTATTCGATTTTTCGATGTTCCGGGAATTGCTTTTTATAGTTTACAAAAAAACTTGTCCGAGAGCGATCGCACTTTGTTGCACCAACACTTAGTACCGGATTTAACTCCGCATTTGAACGACTTTGCTGATACCGCTTCGGCGATATCTCAACTGGATTTAGTCATTAGTGTCGATACGGCTGTGGCGCACTTAGCCGGTGCTTTAGGAAAACCGGTTTGGGTGCTGCTTTCTTTTGCTCCTGACTGGCGTTGGCTGCTGGATCGCGAAGACAATCCTTGGTATCCAACTGCGAGGCTTTTTCGCCAAAGTCAGCCGGAAAGTTGGCAAGAATTGTTTGAGGAAGTACAGGCGGCTTTGAGTTTATTTGCGATCGCCAATACTGCTAGTTATTCCGAGGATTCTGCCCACGATCGGCTTGACTTAGTTTCACTCGCAATGAATGCTAATGATACGCTTTACCTCGATTCTGTAGCTGTCAAAATGACAGGTGCAAGCGTGCTTCAAGAGAGTAAACAAATATTTGTGATGGCGAGCGAAGGGTTAGCGGAAGGCTCCGCAGCTAAGCAATTGCAGGGGATTGAGACATCTGTTGCGATCGGAAACGGCGGGGAGAATTTGGTTGTTTTAGAGGATTTATTGCGGCAAGCAGAACATTTGATGGAAACAGGAGATCGGGAAGAGGCGATCGCCCTTTACGAAAAGATTATATCTCTCGATCCAAATTGCGTTCAAGCGCGGATTAATTTTGGTTTTCTCAAGCAAGAAAAGGGCGAATTGGAGGCTGCTATTCCGCACTACCGAGAAGCTTTAGCCATCGCTCCAAATATTCCTCAAACAGCTTACAACTTGGCAAAGATTTTTGAGGAGCAAGGTCAAGCGGAAGAGGCGATCGCACATTACGAGCAAGCTCTTGTCGCTCAACCGGATTTCGTACCTGCACTGATTAATTTAGCCGTGGCGCTGCAAGAAAAAGGCGAACTTTTCAGGGCGATCGAGCTGTACCGGCGAGCGCTGGAAATTAATCCGCATAGCTGGGAATCTTACAACAATCTGGCAACTGTTTTGCAAGAACAGGGCAATTTAGAAGATGCGCTGGAGTATTATCACAAAGCTCTAGAATTGCTGCCGGATTTTGTGGAAGCTATCAACAATTTAGGCAGGACATTTCTGGAAAAAGGCGCGGTAGAAGATGCGATATCCTGCTACAGACGGGCAATTTATTTAAATCCCAACCACGCTAGCGCTCACCTAAATTTATCCTTGGCTTTGCTGTTGGTGGGAGATTTGGAAAATGGTCTGGCTGAATACGAGTGGCGCTGGCAAATTAAAGAATTTCACACGGGTCATTCCTGTTTTTTGACGGGGCCGGATAATAGTGTTTCGGCAAGAGAATACCGGCCTCTATGGGACGGTTCTGATTTGCTGGGAAAGACTATTTTGCTGCACGCCGAACAAGGTTTAGGCGATTCGCTTCAGTTTATTCGGTACGCTGCGATCGTCAAAAATAAAGGCGGTAGGGTTATTGTTGGCTGTTACCCGCAATTGCACCGTTTATTTGCAACGGTTGACGGCATTGATTTGTTAATAGTTAAAGGGGAGCCGCTGCCGGAATTTGACGTGCAAGCGCCGATGTTGAGTTTGCCCTATATTCTCGGTACAAAGCTGGAAACAATACCGGGAAATACTGCTTATTTATCTCCGCCTGCGGGTGCTGAATTTGGACTTTTGCCCGATCGCACTTTGAAAGTTGGGATTGTCTGGGCGGGGAATCCAAAACACCGCAAAAACAAGCAGCGTTCGTGCAATTTAAGCCAGTTTCTACCGCTTTTGGACGTTTCGGGGGTAAGTTTTTACAGCTTGCAGAAAGAGGTTTCCGAGGCCGATCGCGCGCTGTTGCATCAAACGCCGATCGTAGATTTGAGCCCGCATTTTGGCGATTTTGCTGATACTGCTGCTGCGATCGCCAAACTGGATTTAGTCATTAGTGTCGATACCGCTGTCGCCCATTTGGCGGGGGCTTTGGGCAAACCAGTGTGGATTTTGCTGGCGTTTTCGCCGGATTGGCGGTGGCTGTTGCAGCGCGAAGACAGTCCTTGGTATCCAAGCGCAAGGCTGTTTCGCCAGCATCAGCGGGGCGACTGGGAGGACGTTTTCGATCGGGTGGCGGAAGCTCTAGGCGCGGTTGCTGCTGCATTTGTCCCGTCGGATGCGGCGGATGCAGAGTTTCGGTTGGGCGTGGATTTGCAGCAGCAAGCCGATTTGGGCGGTGCGATCGCTTGTTACGAGCGGGCGATCGCGATCGATCCTAATTACGCGGCCGCGCACAGCAATTTAGGCGTTGTCAAACAGCAAAGCGGCAGGCTAACAGAGGCGATCGCGCACTACCGACAAGCCCTCTTCATCGACGGGAATTTGGCGGAAACTGCAAGCAATTTGGGCAGCGCGCTCGCGGAAGCAGGGGAGACTGAAGAGGCGATCGCAGAATATCAGCGGGCGCTGTCTTTGAACCCGAATTGCGCGGAAGCGCTGATTAATTTGGGCCTGCTGCGGGAAGAGCAAGGGGATGTGGCGGAGGCTATAAGCTGCTACGAGCAAGCGATTCAAGTCAATCCTAATTGCGCGGCGGCTTATTTGAATTTGGGAATTGCTTTGGAGGCACAAGGGGAGGATGCGATCGCGAATTACGAACGGGCGATCGCGAATTACGAACGGGCGATCGCGATCGCTCCCAATGATGTGGAGGCTTTGCAGCATTTAGCATACGCCTCGATCCGACAGGGCAAAATTTCAGATGCGATCGCATACTACGATCGAGCTCTGGCGCTGCAACCGGATTGGGCAGAAACTGATCTCGCTTATCTGAGTTCGCTTTCTAGCCCCGATAAGTTGGATGGGGATTTAGCTGTTTGCCAGCAAGCGATTCAGGCATCGCCAGCCAGTGCACAGGCTCACGGCAATCTGGGAATTGTCCTGCACAAACAGGGCAAAATTGAAGATGCGATCGCCTGCTACCAGCAAGCTTTGAGCCTGAAACCCGACTTTCCACAAGCTTTGAACAATCTCGGCAAAGCTTTTGAGGAAGCGGGAAAAATGGCAGAGGCGATCGATTGTTACCGTCGGGCGATCGTACTCAAACCCGGTTATATCAATCCCCTCACCAGTTTGGGAAGTGCTTTGCACGATCGCGGACAATTTGCGGATGCTCTCACCTACTACAGCCAAGCAGTTAAATTCAATGTCGCTAGCCCCGAATCTCACCTAAATTTAGGTTTAGCTTTGCTGCTGGCGGGAGATTTTCATCGCGGTTTTTGCGAGTACGAATGGCGACTCCTAGTTAAAGAAAAACAGTTCCGGCGCCACAACTTTATTCAGTCGGTTTGGGATGGTAAAAATTTGGATGGAAAAACTATTTTGCTTTGCCCGGAACAGGGTTTAGGCGATGCAATTCAGTTTATCCGCTATGCAGATTTAGTCAAACAAAAAGGCGGTAGGGTAATTGTTTGGTGTTTGCCGCACTTGCAGCGCTTGTTTGCACAACTTTCGGGAATCGATGCGTTAATAGTTAATCCAGAGGATGCGCCGGATTTTCAAGTGCGCGCGCAGCTCATGAGTTTGCCTCATCTTCTGGGAACAACTTTAGAAACTATACCCGCCAAAGTTCCTTATTTAGCTCCGCCGCCCGGTTGGGAATTTACTCTCAATCCAACTACTAATTTGAAAGTGGGAATTGTTTGGTCGGGAAATCCTAAAAATTCCCAAAATAAGGTGCGATCGTTACCCCTGAATTTATTGACAAAAGTGTTAGATATTCCGGGAGCAGATTTTTACAGTTTGCAAAAGGAAATGACAGCAGACGATCGCGCTTTGTTAGAGCAAATGGCCGTAACAGATTTAAGCTCTTATTTGCACGACTTGGCGGATACTGCGGCGGCAATCTCGGCTCTGGATTTAGTAATTTCTGTAGATACTTGTGTGGCGCACTTGGCTGGTGCTTTGGGCAAACCCGTGTGGATTTTGCTCTGTTTTGTGCCGGATTGGCGGTGGATGTTGCAACGCGAAGATAGTCCTTGGTATCCCACGGCGCGGCTGTTTCGCCAGTCTACAGCGGGAGATTGGGAAGGAGTTTTAGAACAAGCTGCTTTGGCGCTGAGAGAAAGAATTGTCCAGCATAAATCAGCTATACCGCCCAGAGAAACTCAAACCAATATTGAATTATATCAAAGACAGTTTAATCAGGGAAATATTCTCAAGGCGCAAGGAAGATTTGCCGAGGCGATCGCTTATTTTAAAAATGCTTTATTTTTGCAGCCTAATTCGATAGAAGCCACCACTAATTTGGCAGTGACGCTGCACCAAACAGGCGATTTATCCGAAGCTGCCACCTATTATCAGCGCGCGATCGAAATCGACCCTAACTGCGCTCAATCTCACAATAACTTGGGTATTTTGCTGCAAGATCGAGACAATATAATGGCTGCTATATCTTGCTTTCAAAAGGCGATCGCCCTGAATCCGGTTTACGTCAAAGCTCTCAACAATCTCGGCGCGACACTCCAGCAGCAGGGCGAGTTGCCGAGTGCGATCGCCTGTTTTCATCAAGCACTTTCTGTCAATTCCAATTACGTGCCGGCGCTGGTAAATTTGGGTGCGGCGATGCAAACAGAATCTCAGCTAGACGAGGCCCAACGGCTTTACGAGCGGGCAATTGAAGTAGAACCTAACAATCCTGCAGGACACTATCACCTGGGAACGTTACGCTTGGGTGCGGGCAAAATAGAACAGGCAATTTCTAGCTTGGAACGAGCCATATCTTTGAACCATAATTATCTAGAAGCTCTTACTAATTTAGGCAGTGCTGTTGAACAATTAGGAGACGTAAATCGAGCAATTTGGTGTTACAGTAAAGCTATCGAACTTGATGCAAATTGTGTTAAAGCTCACTTCAATTTAAGCTTAGTTTTGCTGTTGACTGGGGATTTGCCGCGCGGTTTAGCAGAATACGAGTGGCGGTGGCAAACAGAACAGGCAAAAAAACTACCACGGTTGAATTTTGACCAACCAGTTTGGGACGGTTCTGATTTGAATGGGAAAACTATTTTGCTCCGCTCGGAACAAGGTTTGGGCGATGCGATTCAATTTGTGCGATACGCGGCAATTGTCCAGCAAAAAGGCGGCAAAGTAATCCTTTCTTGCTATCAAGAACTGAAGCGTTTATTTAAGCAGATTCCTGGCATCGAACAAGTGGCGGTTCGGATGGATGAATTGCCGGATTTCCAAGTGCAAGCACCGCTGATGAGTTTGCCGTATATTCTCGGAACAAATTTAGAAAATATACCCGCAAATGTTCCTTATTTAGCTGCGCCGCCGCATTGGCAATTTTCTCTAAATTTGGATCGCAATTTCAAAGTTGGGATTGCGTGGGCGGGAAGTTCGGAACATTTGAAGGATTTTCAGCGATCGAGCGATTTAAGCTATTTCCTGAAATTGTTAGATATTCCCGGTGTAAGTTTTTACAGTCTTCAGAAAGAATTATCGCCTGAAAATCGTAGTTTGTTAACTCAAATTCCCGTGATAGATTTGAGCGACAATTTGAACGATTTTGCCGATACTGCGGCGGTGATATCGCAACTAGATTTAGTAATTTGCGTGGATACTGCGATCGCGCACTTAGCCGGTGCTTTGGGCAAACCGGTATGGATTTTGCTGTGTTTTATGCCGGATTGGCGGTGGATGTTGGAACGCGAAGATAGCCCTTGGTATCCGACAGCGCGGCTGTTTCGGCAGCAAACACCGGGCGATTGGGAGGGAGTATTCGATCGCGTAAAAACAGCCTTGCTAGAGAGGGCGGGCACGGGGGCACCGCCCCCACAATCTACTCGTTTCCAGGCTGTGCCTGGTAACGGAGATACCGAAGCTTCGCCTCGATTTGCCTTATCGCCCGCACAGGTACAATTTCACATAGCAAAGGCCTTAGAAAAACAAGGTAAAAAAGCAGAAGCAGCCGCTCGTTACGAACAAGTAATTGCCGCCTCACCCAGCCACGCAGAAGGCCACAGTTGTTTAGGTTATCTCAAACAGGAAAACGAGCAGATAACCGAGGCAATTTCGCACTACAAACAAGCGCTAGAAACCAATCCCAACCTGAGCGAAACAAACTTATATTTGGGTTCCGCCCTCGAAGAACAAGGAAAAGTCGCAGAGGCGATCGACTTCTACAATAAAGCAATTCAACTACGTCCCAACTCGCCAAATTGGCGCTTGAGACTAGCCTTAGCTTTGCTCTTAACTGGAAATTTTGAGCGTGGTTTTGCGGAGTACGAATCGCGCTGGCAAACTCAACAATTGGATTCGCGCTCTTTTGAGAAACCGCTTTGGGACGGCTCTAATTTGCAGGGAAAAACAATTTTATTGCACCCTGAACAAGGTTTTGGCGATACGATACAATTTATCCGCTACGCGCCTTTAGTTAAGCAAAAAGGCGGCAAAGTTATTGTGGCTTGTCATGTCTTGCTGAAGCGTTTATTTGAAGGAATTGCCGGAGTAGATCGAATTGGAGTCAAGCCGAGCGATTTGATAGATTTTCAAGTGCAAGCCCCGCTGCTAAGTTTGCCCAGGATTCTGGGAACTACTTTGGAAAATCTACCTGCGAATATTCCTTATTTAGCTCCGCCACAGGATTTTAAATTTTCCCTAGAGCCGAACAATAAACTAAAAGTAGGTATCGTGTGGGCGGGCGGCCCGCTGCACCGCCACAATCATCGGCGATCGTGTAAATTGAGCGATTTTGTGAAGTTTGTAGATGTTCCGGGAGTGAGTTTTTACAGTCTTCAGAAAGATTTGTTAGGGGGCGATATTACTTTATTAAATCAACACAAAATTGAAGATTTGAGCGAACATTGCGTCGATTTTGCCGACACCGCAGCAATTATTTCGCAACTCGATTTAGTAATTTGTGTAGATACTTCTGTCGGGCACTTGGCCGGTGCTTTGGGCAAACCAGTCTGGATTTTGCTGTCTTTTGTGCCCGATTGGCGCTGGATGCTGGAACGCGAAGATAGTCCTTGGTATCCCACTGTGCGTCTGTTTAGGCAACAAAAAGCCGGTGATTGGGATGGAGTGTGCGATCGTATAAAAACAGCCTTAGAACAGCTAATTACTCGTTCCCAGGCTCTGCCTGGTAACGCATATCCAGAGGCTCCGCCTCAAATCCAACCCCCAGAAACTCCGCCTCAAATTAACCCCCCAGAAACTCCCCCACAAATTACCGGAATCGGCATTAGTTGGCCCCTCAGCATCACCAGCGGCTGGGGAATTTACGCCCTGAATTTAACACTGCAACTGCAGCAAAATCCCGCCTGGGAAGTTGCACTTTTAACACCGCCATCAATCACCTCAGAATCGATGAATCCGCTGCATAAATCGCTGTTGTTACCTGTAATTGAAAAGCACAAAAATTTTCAGGAATTAGTAGCCGCAAATTCCGACAAACAAATCAGTTGTAATTTTCCCGTACTTTACGCTTTGGGTAATAATTTAGCATCCTCTGGAGTTGACAATCAAATTACCAGCGCTTGTCAAATAGGAGTCATATTTTTTGAAGACACGCGAATCACAGCAGAAGCACTACAAACAGCCAAAAAATATAGCGTGATTGTCGCCGGTTCCAACTGGAATGCCGATGTTTTGAGAAGCTGCGGCTTGACTAATGTGGCGGTGGTACATCAAGGAATTGACCCAACAATCTTCCATCCTGCACCCAAATCTAATCTATTTGGCGATCGCTTCGTCATTTTCTCTGGCGGCAAACTGGAATATCGCAAAGGTCAAGATATTGTAATTGCCGCTTTCAAACGATTTCGCGCCAAACATCCAGAGGCTTTGTTACTAACAACATGGCACAATTTTTGGCCTCAGTATATGCTAGGAATCGAACAAACCGGAAACGTTGCCGGACTTCCCAATATCAACCGAGACGGAAGTTTAGGAATTTCCCAATGGTTAGTGGCTAACGGTTTGCCAGTTGACTCTTTTATCGACATCGGCTTAATTCCCAATCACCTCACCGGACAAATTTTGCGAGAAGCCGACTGCGCTGTTTTCACCAACCGCTGCGAAGGCGGCACTAATTTAGTCGCGATGGAAAGTATGGCCTGCGGAATTCCGACTATTTTATCAGCAAATACTGGTCATTTAGACTTGATTTACAGCAACATTTGCTATCCTTTATGGAGTCAAGGACGAGTTAAACCCACTCCTCCTTTTTCCGGTGTTGAAGGTTGGGGAGAGTCTGAGGTTGCAGAAGTTGTCGCGGCTTTGGAACAAGTTTATACTAATCGGGAAGAATCAAAACGGATCGGTTTAGCTGCGGCTAATTTTATGCGGGATTGGACTTGGGAAAAACAGGTTAAGCGTTTTTTGGATGTGATTTCCGATATGTAGATAACACTAAAGTCCTGACTACAAACTTTCAGAAAAGTGTTCGGAATAAAGACTTTAGTCATTCTTAAAAAGATGAATTTTAGATTGATTTCAAGAGTTTGTTAGCACTATTAACAGTTTCAATATCGTATAGTTCAGGATTGTAAGAAACAATTTGTGCTACCAATTTATGATGGTAACTTTGAGCAGTTTCATTCCTAGAACCATGAACTCGACGATAATTAAGAATTATTTCTGTCGTTCCAAAAAAAGGAATGCTATGTTTGTGACAATTAACCCAAAATTCCCAATCCTCATAACCTTCTTTCATCTCTGCTTTGTAACCCTTGACCAAATTCCAAACTGATTTGTGATACAATGAAGACGTGCAAATCATATTATATTGTTTAATCTTTTTTGGTGAATATAAATCATAACTGGGTATTGTGTGATTTTCATGGCCGCCAAAAAGTTGATAAGAACCAAATGCTATGCAAGGTACTTTTGATTTTAGACATATTTCTAAAAGACAAATCAAGGCATTGGGTTCTAAAATATCATCGGCATCTAAGGGCATTATATATTCGCCTCTTGCTGCCGATATGCCAGTGTTTCTAGCCATTGATATCCCTTTATTAGCTTGTTCTATTAGCCTAATTTGATGCTGGTGATTTGTTGCTATCAAATTTTTGGCTGCTGTGCTAGTAGTATCTAAGCTGCCATCATTAACAATAATTATTTCCCAATTTTTGTAAGTTTGATTGATAACGCTAGTTACTGATTGCGACAAAAAATGAGCTTGATTGTAACAGGGAATAATCACAGATATTAAAGGTCTATCTGCCAATTGTGGCGATGCTGAAACTTGTTTGACACTTTCTGATTGTAAATTCTGTGCTGATTTTCTAGCAGCTTGCAAGCTAGAAAAATAAATCTTGGGATGGACGATGGCTAATTGATTCAGATCGGTATTTTGATATTCATTTACTAACCTCGGATATCCCGGCAAGTATTCTTGTTTAACAAAAATCAAGATATTCTGAGCGTACCCAGGCTCTACTTTGTCATTGTTCCATATTTTTTTTCTCAAGGAATCAATGACTGCAAAACCATTTTTCTGAAAGTAATAAACCCAATATTGTGGCCACTGTTCGTTAAGGTGTTCGACACCGCCTTGAAATGGTATCGCTGCTGAAAACAAAATTACTGGTGCTAGTTGAGTGAGAGAATTAACAAACTTTTCGGCACAGGTAGCAGGCAAATGTTCGGCAACTGCCAGAGAAATTGCTAAGTCAAATTTTCTGTTTATTTGCAGCGGTTGCTTTAAATCGGCGGATTGGAACTGATTTAAAGGAATTTGTAAAATAGTGCGATCGACATAATCGCCATCTATTCCCAAACAATCAGCAATTCCCAACTTGTGAAACGCCGCTAACCAGCTTCCCGTACCGCAGCCCACATCCACCACACTTTTAGGTAAAGTGGGTTGCAGCAAGTCTAACAGCAGGGGAATAATTTCTCTAGCAGAAGTGCGAGTTTCTTCTCCGATTAATTGGTGAAAATTTCTTGTATAAGATGACTGTTGGTTTTGATTGGTTTGGCTGGCTGTTTGATAATTAATTGTCTCTAAACTGCTAATATTGTAACCGTGCAAATGTGCTGGCAACTGCCAGGAAATCTTGGGATCGGCTTGATGTTTTACTGGCTCGACATTGCCCCGCCAAGCAGCACCCATAATTTGCATTGTTTGATAAATTACAGTATTCCATCCCCTTTCTTTCAAGTAGTCTAAACCTTTAGCAACATCTGGAGCGGTTAAATCGTGAAATAAAATTATTGCATCTTCCTCAGCCAATTTTTCACACGCAATGGCATCATTTAACGGCCCATCACCTCCGTGTTCTCCGTCAATAAAAATTAACGACCATTTGCGGTTGAATTGAGCGGCAAATTGTTCGACTCGTTGGGGGCTGTAGCCCGGTATTAGCTCGACTGATGTTTGAACGCCCGACGCATTTAGAGCACTTTGAATTGAATCGATTACACTTTGTCTGATATCTTCTCTTTCTAACAGCGGATCGACGACATCTAACTCAACTCCGGCGAGCGCTAGGTGACAGGCAGACCAACCCAGCCAGCAACCTATTTCTAATGCTTTTTTACCCTTGAATTGCAAAGCAGTATTGTAAAGAATGTGTGCTTCGTCGCGATTCAAAAACCCGATGAATGGATAGCGCTTGTCTGCATACCAATTATGCGGAACTTCCCGGCGCAAATAAGGCCAGTTACTCGTATTTGGATCGGCAATAATCATATTGGGGAAATAGGAGTCAGGTATAATTATTTGGAACCCTGGCGAAACGTAATCCCCTGGTTGTAATAAATGATTTTTGCTAAGTTCAGGTTGTTGGTAAGTCATTTTGGGTTTTTGAAATATTTGGACTGCTTCCTGTTTTTTAGGTTGGTAACGGACGCTAATTTCCAGTATATCGCCGTCAGTTGCCATCAATTGTACTCTGTCAAACTGCTGCCGGCCAGCTAGATGCAAAATGCCGATCGCCTCCTGCGGCAAGTACGGCTCCACAAAACAGCCTCGCTGCTTGTCCCAAACCGGAAAACCGTTGAATATCCAATTGCACCAAGCTGGGAGCATTTCAGTGAGATTGAACAATTCGCCACTGTAAACAGCGAGGTTGAGGGCAAATTGATCTGTCATGACACAGCCGGATCTTTGCAATCCTTGATTGATTTTTTTAGCCCATATTTCCCAGTGCAAAGCATCTTGTCGGAGTGCGAAAACTCCGGCATTTAATATCGGATAACTGTAGAATTTATTAGCAATTTCTACACCAAAGTTAGCTTCATATTGTTGATAAACCCACGGCCAAAACTGAGGAAGTTGCCCGTACTGCTGCAAGCTTGCCCTGTGAACTTCGGGAACAATTGCCAGCCCCCGGCGCGATGCTCCTTCAACCAACAAATTAATTGCTCTCCAGTCTTGAACCCAAGCATCTGCATCTATCCAAAGGTATATATCAAAATTGGGAAAGTATTTTCGCAAATAAGGTCTAACTAATAGTCCTTTTAAATGTTCTGGAGCTTCATTTCTACCGGGAAAATCAAAATCCCAGTCCGCTTTTTTAATAAAAGTTACTTGTCTTTCCAGCCACTGCAACTGTTCGGGAGTGCAGCCGAGATCGAAAAAGCCGATCGCCACATTTTCACCCTCTGGTTTTTCCCGCACCGATAAAATAGTACCTTGCACCAATTCAAAGTAATTTGCATCGGCGGCCGTGATGATGATAATCTGCATAAATATAGGATGTCTGGTTAAGGAATGGGCGTTGGGGATTGGGCATTGGGCATTGGTTATTTGTTATTTGTTATTTCATAATTGCTCATTCTTCCTTCTTCCTTCTTCCTTCTTCCTTCTTCCTTAAATTATACTATTGAGGAGGAGTTATGAAAAACCCAACAGGGAAAGTTTATCTAGTCGGTGCGGGGCCTGGAGATTGTAACTTGATGACAGTGCGATCGCACAAACTGCTATCCGAAGCCGAAGTCTTAATCTACGATGCTCTCATCGACATCCCGCAACTCGAATTAATCCCAGCAACTTGTCGGAAAATAGAAGTCGGCAAACGCGGCGGCAAACCTTCCACCCAGCAGCAAGAAATTAACCGCTTGCTGGTAGAACATTGCAAATTAGGAAAACAAGTGATCCGCTTAAAAAGCGGCGATCCGTTTATTTTTGGTCGCTCCAGTTCTGAAATTCAAGCATTAATCACAGCGGGCTGCGAGTTTGAAGTAATACCCGGAATTTCATCCGCCTTAGCCGCACCTTTACTAGCAGGAATTCCCCTCACAGATCCGGTGATGAGCCGCTGTTTTGCAGTGATGAGCGCCCACGAACCGGATGCTTTGGAATGGGAAGCATTAGTGCAGATAGAAACTTTGGTAATATTGATGGGAGGGCGAAATTTAAGCGAGATAATTTGGCAATTGCAAAAGCACGGACGATCGCCCGAAACTCCGATCGCCATTATCAGAGATTGCGGCCGCCCCGAACAGCAAATTTGGCTGGGCACTCTCTCCAACATTGTACAGCAAACAGCAGGTCAATCTCTATCGCCTTGCGCGATCGTAATTGGGGAAGTAGTCAGATTGCGCGAATATTTAATCCAGCCAGAAAGCACAAATATGATCGATACACCAGTCACCATTAATAACAGCAGATTGCCGCTAGCAGGAAAAACCATTTTAGTCACGCGATCTGTTTCTCAGTCGGCTGAATTTAGCGATCGACTCCAGCAACAAGGAGCCCGCGCGATCGAAATGCCCGCCTTGGTAATTGGGCCCCCGTCCACTTGGGAACCATTAGACAGCGCGATCGCACAATTGTCAAGCTTTCACTGGTTAATTCTCACTTCCCACAACGCTGTAGACTGCTTTTTTCAACGATTACAAGCAAAAGGCAAAGACGCCCGGAGTTTGTTTGGTATTAAAATCGCAGTTGTCGGGAAAAAAACCGCAGAAAGTTTGCGATCGCACTCTCTACAACCAGACTTTATTCCCCCCAACTTTGTCGCCGATTCCCTAGTCGAGAACTTCCCCGACAACTTGCAAAACTGCAAAATCCTATTTCCGAGAGTAGAAAGCGGCGGCAGAGAAGTTTTAGTTAAAGAATTCACCGCCAAAGGAGCGCAAGTAATAGAAGTGCCAGCTTACCAATCTTGCTGTCCCGAAACTATCGATCCTATCGCCCTCTCTGCACTCCAAAATCAAGCCGTAAATATCATAACATTTGCTAGTTCCAAAACCGTACATAACTTCTGCAATCTCATAGAACAAAGCCCGGAATTGTCGCTGTCTAAGGATTGGTTGGAAAACGTTTGCATCGCATCCATCGGCCCTGAAACTTCCAAAAGCTGTCAGAAATTATTGGGTAAGTTAGACGTAGAAGCCAAAGAATATACCTTAGACGGATTGACTGAGGCGATCGTCCAATGGGCACAAGCGAGGTTGTAAAATAGTTGTACGATCATTAGGAGGAAAGAAACATGACCGCAAAAGACCAACTTCTTCAAGAACTAGACCAAGTACCAGAACCCGTGCTGCTGAAAGTGCTTGAATTTGTCCGTTCCTTAAAGACTGAAGAAGAACAACAAAAACTAGAAGCCAAAGCATGGCAGGCATATCTAAATTCCGAACACGAAAGAAAGGAGGTTTACCGTCGCCTTGCCAACTCCTAATTTTGTCAGCAAAAGTATGGTTTTAAGTATCCACGCCAGACAGATAGAGAGGTTTGGCGGCACTCCCGGCGTTAGAGATGAAGGTTTGTTAGAGTCGGCTTTGGCTCAACCGCAAGCAACTTTGGGCGGTCAATTTTTGCATTCAACGATT
The DNA here is from genome assembly GCF_036701935.1 of Microcoleus sp. M2_D5. Classification (NCBI taxonomy): domain Bacteria; kingdom Bacillati; phylum Cyanobacteriota; class Cyanophyceae; order Oscillatoriales; family Microcoleaceae; genus Microcoleus; species Microcoleus sp. M2_D5. The sequence goes on from NZ_JAUBRP010000073.1 coordinate 23,269, forward strand.
AGCGAACAAGCTGCCGCCTATCTCTATCACATAGCGATGAATCATCCCTTTATTGACGGTAACAAGCGATCGGCTTTTGCAGTGACAGATACCTTTTTGCGTTTGAATGGTGGCGCTCTGAATTTGACCGACGATGAAGTATATGATTTAGTCATGCGAGTCGCGCGGGGAAGCATAACTAAGGAAGAATTAAGCACGGAGTTCGAGTCATGTATTGTTGAGTTATAATAAGTATCGCGAATTAAATAACTTACAATTTTAATAGTTATTGTGGGATGGGCGTCCCGCCCGTCTTTTTTGGACGGGCGGGACGCCCATCCCACAAACTTGTGGAAGTTATTTAATTCTCATTCCTAAGTATGTTGGGCAGCCTGCATGGAGATTAGTTAAGGTACGCAGTGCGCCGCCTACAGTGAAATAGCGAATCGCGGAACAAAAAAGCGAGTAAAATTATCATCATTAAAGAACAAAGCCGATCTCCTTGGCGTCAAATCATCAATAAAACTAAAAACAAAAAAAGTACCAAGGATAGATCGCCCTTCCTCCGCCAAATCCCGCTACCCAACTACTAATTACCAATAGCCATGAATATAAATTTTTCTCGTTACGACACCTTAACCACCCTGCTAGCAGGAACTACCGCAGCCTTAACCATAGTCATCAGCCAAAGTGCGATCGCCAAAACCCCCCAAGAAGTCGCCAGCATTGCCGGGCCGCTGACAGTACAAATTAACAGTGCTCTCGGAGACGGTTCTGGCGTAATTATTGCCAAAACAGGCAAAACTTACACAGTTTTAACAGTCAACCACGTCGTAGAAAAAGCAGACGTGAAATACACCGTTCGCACGTCTAAAGGCAAAAACTATCCAGCAACCTCCGTCACCCGTTTGCAAACCGCCGAAACTGACCCGGATTTAGCTGTAGTCAAATTTGAAAGCCCCGAAGAATATCCAGTCGCGACGATCGCAGATTCCGATTTAGCCGTCATCGGCACTCAAATCTTCGTTTACGGCTATCCCGCTACGGGCGGACTTTTCGGCGCCGAACGAGAACCCGAACTCTCTCCCGGACTCGTAACCAGCCGCCCCGGCAACCGCCCGGAAGGTTACACTTTGCGGTATCAAGCCGTAACTTGGAGCGGCATGAGTGGCGGCCCAGTTTTTGACTCCGAAGGCCGAGTCATCGGTTTACACGGACAAGGGGAATTCGGTTTTGCTCAAACCAGTTCCGGCGAAGTCGCCCCGATTAAAACCGGATTTAACGCAGCAGTTCCCATCAATACATTTATCGCCAAGCTAGTGGCGGCGGGAATAAACAAATCCGAGTTGAAAGTAGACAATACTCCCGCAACCATCGGCCCGGTATCCACCGCCAATCCCCAAGACGCCCAAGCCTATTATTTTCGAGGACTTTCGCTGTTAGATCGAGGAGATGCTTGGGAGGCGATCGCGGATTTCAACAGAGCACTCGCTTTCAAGCCCAAATATACCCCTGAATTGTATTTTAATATCGGTAATGCCCGCACTTTCATCACCGCCGGCTTAGCCCAACTCGAACCCACACGCGGTTCCAATGCTATTCAAGCATACACCCTGGCGATCGAAGCCAATCCCGGTTTTGCCGACGCTTACTACAACCGAGCTTTAGCTTACCTGGACAACAAAGACCAACCGAAAGCAATTGCGGACTTTCAAAAAGCAGCAGAACTTTACAAGCAAGGCGGCAGAACGAGTGCCTATCAAGACGCGCTCAGCAGAATCAAACAATTGCAGTAGAATTAGAAGTTAATAATTAAGAATTAAAAATGGGATTACTCATTTTTAATTCTTAATGTCGTTAATAAAAACAGCAGGTAAATAACAATGACTGCTATCACCTTAAACCTCAATTCCATTATAAAACTAACTTCAGAACAGTTTTATCAACTGTGCGAAGAAAACCCGGACTTGAAACTTGAACGCAACGCCAACGGAGAATTAATTGTCATGCCCCCAACCGGAGGAGAAACTGGGAAAACCAACTCAACAGCCAATGCTCAAATCTGGACGTGGAACGATCGAACTGAACTCGGAGAAGTGTTTGATTCCTCCACAGGATTTACTCTCCCCAATAAAGCCGATCGAGCTCCCGGTGCTTCTTGGGTAGAAAAATCCCGCTGGTCAGCTTTGACGCCCGAACAAAGAGAAAAATTCATCCCGCTTTGTCCCGATTTTGTCATTGAATTAGTCTCGCCCAGCGACAGTTTGAAAAAAAGTCAGGAAAAAATGCAAGAATATATGGAAAATGGCTGCCGTTTGGGTTGGCTAATTAACCGCAAAAAACGGGAATTTGAAATTTATCGCCCCGGTCAAGATGTGGAAGTTTTACAATCTCCTCTCACTCTGTCTGGGGAAAATGTTTTGCCGGGATTTGTTCTCAATTTGCAAAAAATTTGGAATTAGCAGAATTAAATTTTGACTTATATCATCTTCGGTAAAATAAGCGTTATAAGGATCGCGAATTAAATAACTTACAATTTTAATTGTTATTGTGGGATGGGCGTCCCGCCCGTCCACTCATGACGGGCTTTCAGTCCCATCCCACTTTCAAGAGTGGAAGTTATTTAATTCTCATTCCTAAGCTGGTATTGAGGAATGCAATTCCCAGCGAATTTGGTCAGGACTCTGGATCGTCCCTACGAACCAATTTTGTTATTATCGCTCGACGGTACATCATATTATCTGGAAATTTGATAAAATTATAAGTACCCATAAAATTAACAGGCTAGAATTATGGTTCAAACAATTCAAGCTAAAAATGTCACATTAGAAGAATTAAAAGCACTTTTTGACCTTCAACTTGTCACAGACGACCAATTTTTCAGAGAATGGCAAGATGAGTTACCAGAAATTACCGACTTTCAAAAACGACAACTAGATCAGATTAAAGCGGGTTACTTCAACTTGTTGGAATACCCGCCGATGCTGGAAAAAACCATTAGTTTGTCAATTGTCTCTCCGCTGTTATTTGCAGGCGAGTTTTATCTGCATCCTTTATACATTAAACCAGAAAAATCCGTCGAAATTTCCGAAGAAGATGAAGGCGTTATTATCAAAGGTAGCCTCGATACTTTAGTTTTAAAAGAGCAGTTGTGGCTGATGGTAATAGAATCGAAGCGAGTTTCGTTTTCGATCGAAGCGGGATTGGCGCAAATCTTAGCTTATATGCTAGCAAATCCCAATCCCGACAAACCTAGTTACGGCATGATTGCTACAGGTGGCAGTTTCATTTTTGTTAAATTAGTGAAAGGAGAATCACCTCGATATAGCACATCTAAGGGGTATCTCACCCGGAACCCCGGCAACGAACTTTATGACGTGCTCCGCATCCTCAAACGGCTGACTCAATTAGTGATTAGTCAGTAAGCTGTCGCGCATTTAAATTACATACTGTCTGTTCCCCGTTTCCCGTTCCCTGTTCCATTTCACCAAATCCTAACACCCTATTTAAATGCAACACAGCTTAGTTATTGGGCATGGGGGATTGGGCATGGGGGATTGGGCATTAATCTTCCTTCTTCCTTCTTCCGACAGACATCGGACTGACATCCGTTACATCCGTTACAGAATCCGCTGCCGAACTTCCTTCTGTCTTCAGAATTACCACGGCGAACCGATCATGGTAAAAGCGGCCCAATAATAAGGATGCGACAAATTTCGATCGCCCCTGGCGGCCAACTCCGACGGCAAAGGCAGAGCTTGATTGTTGCCCGATCGTACCAAATAACCATCTTGCAACCGCACTTCACCCCGCAGCATCGCCAACTGCGCTTGCCGCAAAGCCTCAGCCTTAATCGGCGCTGTACGCAACTGCTGGTAAAACTCAGTCATCAGCCCCAAAGTACCGACATCGCTGACATACCACAAACTCGCCAAAGCCGATTTTACCCCAGCGTGCACCGCCAACCCCGCAAACCCCAACTCAGCTTGTTCGTCTCCCACCGCCGTAGTACACGCACTCAAAACCAATAACTCCACCTGCGGGTTAGATAACTTCAACTGATCCAACTGATTCAACCGCAACTTAGTATCCCAAAACTGAATGTAAGAATTTTGGGCCCCCCCAGGCTGAAAATCGCCGTGAGTAGCTAAATGAATAATTTTGTATTGCGGTTGATTGCGCTTCTGCTTCAAATTTGCCAAAGTAAAAGCTTCATTAAGAAAAGACGAACCCGGCCAAATCTTGCCCACAATAGTCGATATTTCCAGCGGCACCGCAGGCAAAGGATTTTGATCGTATTTGGCAGGAAAATTCGACGCACCCATCGCTAACACTTCAGAACCCTTAACATCGGCATAGCGAGTATCAGTTAAACTCAAACTCGGAATCAGCCCCAAACTGTACTTTTCTACCAAAAACTGCTTGCCGTCGTAAAGAGCAGCCAAAGGCAAAGTTCGCAAACCGACATCCATCGAAAACACCAAAGTGTCAATCTTGTTAGCCTCCAAATCCGGTTGCAGCGGTGCAATTAACCACTGGTAAAGTTCCTCGGCAGGTTGCTTGTAATCAACAGCATTCAATCTCCTGGGACTTCTGATAGCATTAGTAAATTCTTTAGCAACTTTGAGCACTGTCTCGCGGCTTGCCGGCACACTTTTAAAAACATTTTTGCCGTCTGGCAACAACAACACAAGTTCTAAATGTTTGTCTTTTGCCCATACGTAAAGGATGGCGGGTTTAACCCCAGTCAATTGATTGACACTGCTGAGAGTATCTCGAATACTTTGCTGCGTGACTGACTTTTCAGTCACAGTGCCCCCAAAGTAACGTTCAAATTCCCGCCCCTGAGTTCTATCCCTTTGCTGCACTGCGTCGATCGGACTTAGTTGCGCGATCGAGTTCGATCGAGAAATCTCAGGAACCCTCACATTCCCGATACCTTCTGACGTTACCGCACTCCCCGGCTTCTGTGGAGTTTTTGCCACGCTGGCGTTTTCTGTCACCGCAGGCGCGGTCAAATTGTCTTTTAACACCGACGGCGATCGCACTACCGGGCCGGCAGCAGTCTGGTTAGACTGCGCCTCAACAGACGCAACAGCAGGTTCTGGCGAGACATTTGCGTTACTGAGCTTTGGGGCAGACACTGGGGGGCCGAGACTCACCTGAGTCACAATTTGTTGAGAATTCTCTGTAGTTTGCAGTTCCACAGTGGTAGTTGGTGCCGGAGTCGGCACGATCGCCAGCGGCCCGATCGCAGTTGAGGAAGTAGCAGTATTCGACTTCGAGTTTCCCGTCCCAACAGTCGCCACCGTGCAGGTTCCCGACGCGCAAGTGCTTTGCAGCAGCGTCTGTGAACCCGATTGAGCCAGCCCCTCTGTAGAAATGCTGACCTGGGCGCGTTCAGCAGCATTTCCTGTTCCTGCAGCCCGAAACGCTCCCCCCGCCTCGATTGCCACATCGCCGCCCGTATTGCCGCGAGCTTTGATCGAAACAACTTCAACATCTTTCTGGCCAGTAATTTGGCTCGAACCCGCACTTCCCGATTGCGAACTCGAGTTAATCACCCCTGTAACGATCCGGCCCGGCGCCACAATCGAAATATCTCCCCCGCTTCTGGCACCAAAAGCATCGATATTGCCGGTTTCTAGCGCACCGGCACTGCGAATATTGATAGGGCCCGCCACCCCGGAAGTTGAGCGAGATGAAACCGTACCAGCAGTCAACTTGCCTTGACTGCTAGTGATGTTAATCCCCGCAATCGAGGTAACGTCTCCGACGGCTACAGTACCGCCCATCAGAGATATCGTGGCGTTATCAGTACCGACGATCGCACCCGTTCCCACGATCGCGCCGCTGCCAGACGGCGATCGAATCGTCGTCGGATCTTGAAATGTCACCGCCACTGGCGTTGAATTTGGCGTTGAATTTGGCGTGGAATTTGGCGTTGGAGTACCAATCGAGATCGCACCGCTACCGTCAGCGCGCCCGATCGCGATCGAAGCAAACCCATTCCGAAAAGTGTTCAATTCAGCAGCAGTCAAGTTCAGAGCTTCTGTATCGCCAGAACCTTGAATTATTATATTTTGACTGGGATCGGCCGGTTGCAGCACCAGATTGCCGTTGCTGGCGATCGAATTTTTGTCACCCGTCAAGTCAATTTCGTTGCCAGTTAAAGTAATATTTCCCGGTGTTTTCGAGCCGCCAGCTTCGATCGCCCCGGCAGTGACTCCCTTGGGCCCCGTCAGCGTCACATTCCCCGCGCGATCGCCCCTCGTGTCGATCGCGCCAGCAGTCACCGTACCCTGTGCAGTAACACTCACATCTCCCGCCGAATTGCCTATATCTTCGGGAGGATTGACAGAAGTGTTGATGGTGCGAGCAGTTCCAGTAAGTAGCTGACCGGTGGTGACATTGCCTGCGGTGCTGACGATGCGAATTTCCTGATTGTTGGTAGTGATATTTCCGGTACGGATATTGCCGTCAGCTTTGAGAGTAATTGAGGCATTGTCTGCCCCTGTCAGGGAACTTGTAGTAGTGATTGTTCCCAAACCCGCCGGCGATTGAATAATTAGCGGATCGTAAAATGTGAAATCGTTAGCAATCAGAATTGAACCGATACCGTTGCTGCGCCCGATCGTAATTCCAGCAAACCCATTTTCCAAACTTCCGAGGTCGTTTGCCGTCAGATTCAAATAAATATTAGTGCCGACATTTCCAGAACCGCCGATCGCAATATTTTGACCGGGACTCCAAGGTTGCAGCACCAAAAAGCCAGTACCGCTGACTGAATTTTTGTCGCCTTTAAAATTAATTTCATTACCAGTCAAAGTAATGTTTCCCGAACCCGCTGCGATCGAGCTCGCTCCCAGAACATTCCGAGCCGTCACAGTTATATTTCCCGTCGCTTCCGGGCCGCTGGCATCCAGTTTTTGTGCCGTTACGTTCAGGCCTTCGAGCAAAATATTCCCGCTGCTGCCGGTGCTGGGATTGGATGAAGAAATATTGTTGGCAACAATCGAACCCGGACTCATCAAACTAATATTTCCGCCGTTACTCGACAAATTGCCCGCAGTAATTTGGTTTCCAGAAATGGCGATCGCACCGCCAGCCGTGCTAATTGTATCTCCAGAATTCATCGAAAAAGCACCCGCACCATTGCGATCGGCATCTGCTCTAAATGTTACCGAACCAGTAGTTGCTTGAAAGCTCAACTGATTGTCCGCCAAATCAGCAATTGTAATATCATTTAGCGCTTCGAGAACCACATTTGCAGTCGCCGACATACTTTCCAAAGCTCTAGCCGAAATTGTCAGCGAAGGCTCAGAATTATTTTCCTGTCCTGGTAGCGTTCCTGTTGCCAAAATATTATTGTTGGCAATTATTTCCGCATCGCCCGCAGCTTCTGGGGAATCTGTAATTAAAATATTTTCTGGATCTAACAGCAAAGTCCCCAAACCGTTTGTCCCAGAGGTATCAACAGTACCGTTAAAAATCAATCTTTGCTTGCCCGAAACTTCCACAAACCCGCCAACACCTGCGGTTCCCGTTGCAGAAACGCCCGTTGCGCTGATGCTGCCCAAAAATGCTGTGGTGTTGTCAGCCCAGACAACAACTCTGCCGCCGTTGCCTGATTCAGTTGCGTTGGCTGCGATCGAACTTTTGCCATCCACGTAAGTCATCCCGGCAGTCGGCACAGTTCCCTCGCCTCGGTAATCTCCCCCGATCCGCACCGTTCCGCCGCCGTCGGGGCCCGAAGCCTCAATCTTCGCTCCAAACAGCCCTACCTTGTCGCCCAACACATTGACGCTTCCTCCCGCACCCCCCCTGGCAGACACGTCCGCAGCACCGCCTAGCAGAGCAGTTCCAGCCCCTGCAGGCACTGTTTGGCCGCCTGTGAGCACCACTTCACCTCGAGCGTTCGTAGTTATACCCGTAGCGTTAGCCGCGCCGGGGCCCGAAAGCAGCCGAGGTAAACTCAGCCCAGAGAAGGGAACAGCTTCCGAACCCGACACTGCGGCTGCTGGAGAAACTTCTAAACTCAGCAAAAGTCCGTTTTGACTCAACCGCACCAGATTTTCGCCCGGAACAGCCGCCACAGTAATTTGACCGCCTGGGGCCCAAAGTTGCCCTGTACTGATGACCGTACCGCCGAGCAAAGTCAAATTTTGCCCGGTGCCGACAGCCAAGTTACCGGCATTGACAATACTCCCCGGCTGTGCGCCAAAAACAAAAGCATTCGGCGTTCCGACGAGGGCCGCGAAGTCGTTCGCCCCAGTACCGTTGAACCAACCGTCGTCAAAACCGATACCGCTAGCGGTGGTAGCCAAAAAAGACCCGGACACGTCGAGTCGGGCATTTGTTCCGAAGATGATGCCTGCGGGATTCATCAGCAACAAATTAGAATTGCCGCCGCTAACTTGAATTAGACCGTTAATTAAGGAAGCGTCGCCCCCCACAACACGGCCGAGGATATTTTTAACGCTTGGGTTGGAGATGAAATTGGCAGTTTCGCCCGAATTCAGATTGAACCGAGTAAAACTGTGGAACAAATTTGCTCCGTCTCTGGAGGTAGTGCCGCCCTGAATGTCGTAGCGAGGGGGCGACGCTGTACGTGGGGCGGTGACATTGGTTCCGGTGCCGTCTGGGGCTGGAGTAATAGATTGTGCCGCAGCAATTTGAGATTGGGGATAAATTGCCACGAGTACCCATCCGTTGCTGTTTTCTTTGAGGAAAACCAGGTTGGGGAAAAAATCTAATATCAAAAATCCAGCAATGGGAATTGCTGCCAGAATCGACCGCACAGCACGTTGAGCATTCATAAGTTTGCCTCGGTCTAGACCTTAATGCGAGTTTAAAATTGAGATTTTAGGTAAAAAAGAGTCGATCGCACCCCAATACTGACACTTCCTAACGCGAACTCTCGATCGCAAATCTTAAAATTTAAGTCTAAATTTGATTGTGTCACCAACATAGCAAAGACTGACAGTAAGTGTCGAAACACTGTTCCGTTTAAACGCCTGAAAATTATGAGCGATCTAATTATCCGTCCGATCGGTTTAACTGGGGGCATCGCCACTGGTAAAACCGCTATATCTAATTATCTGGCCGATGCCTGTGGATTTCCGATTTTAGATGCCGATATTTACGCCCGCGAAGCTGTGAACCCCGGTTCGCCAATACTTGACTCTATTGTAAAACGATACGGCGCGGGTATTTTGCTCCCGGACGGCAATTTAAATCGACCAGAGTTGGGAAGTATTATTTTTTGTAACGCAGACGAGCGGCAGTGGTTGGAACAACAGATTCACCCTTACGTGCGCCGCCGATTAGTTGAGGAAACTCAAAGCTACATTGCTGCATCAAGTTTGGTATCCCAAGACACACAGGATTTAGGTACAAAGACTCAAGAAATCGGCTTTTTTCACCAAAAGCTAGAACGAAGTATTGTGGAAAAAAAACCCGGTTTCTGTCCCAAAGCTGACACGTTGACTTTGGTTTTGGTAGTGCCGCTGCTGTTTGAAGCTAACATGACTGACTTGTGTACCGAAATTTGGGTAGTGTACTGTTCGCCAGAAGTGCAGTTAAAACGACTCATGCAGCGAGACGGCTTAAGTTACGATCGAGCTATTGCCCGCATTAACGCCCAGTTGCCGCTAGCTCAAAAGTGTCAACAAGCTGATGTTGTTTTGGACAACTCGTCAACCCTCGACTCGCTATTCCAGCAGGTAGATGTGCAAGTCAGTCGCTGTGACATTTGATACTTGAGATGTAAGGAATGAGAATTAAATAACTTCCACTCTTAAAAGTGGGATGGGCGTCCCGCCCGTCCTTTTTGGACGGGCGGGAC
>NZ_JAUBRP010000074.1:0-33076 GCF_036701935.1 Microcoleus sp. M2_D5
TGGGATGGGCGTCCCGCCCGTCCTTTCTGGGCGGGCGGGACGCCCATCCCACAAGAAAAAAGGGAAATTATTTAATTGACGATCCTAATTAAAGTAGGGTGCGTCGCCGCCTGAATTCTGATTATTTACCACTATCAATGAGCGACGCACCATACCGCTATACTCTCGCCCGAAGTCACAAAAGAGAGTTAATTGTAGGGACACGGCACTGCCGTCTCGAAAGCTGTGCGTAATATTAATTCCGATGCTGCCAGATTTGATATGAAAGCAGTTGATTTTAGGCCGCAACAAAAAAGAGGACACAGCACTGCTGTGTCCATACTTTATATTTGTATTTTTCTAATTTGGACAAAATAAGACCCACCCTCAACCTAAACACTCAACCCTATACTTTTCGACGATCGTTGGTGCAAGCTTTATTTGTCAAAAATCTGCAATCCGATATCCATATTTTTTAAATCAGGATTTTAATTTGCTAAGTCGGCTGAGCTTCCAACCAATCAAAAATCAGGTTTAACTGTTCCAGTGTTACTAACCCGTACTGCCACAGCACCATCGGCAGTTCGCTGGCATCTTGTTCGCCGTGTCGGAGAGCAACGGCGATCGCCGAATTCGATATCGCCAACTCTCCCCGCAAATAATCGATCAGTTGAGCCTTTCTCATCACCTTCACCGCCAGTTTTATGCGATTTTGTAAAGATATGTAGCTAATCAGTCTGTATCGGAAGTTTAATTGGTCTAATTTTAGGTTCACAATAGAGAACCAGGTGTGATGGAAACAGCACAAAACTGGTGATAAAACTCAGATAAAAAAGCGATCGCAGTCACAATAACTCCGAGAATCAAATATGGGGTTCCGCGATCGCTCGTTTGCTTCGCATCAATTTATTTAAAAATCCTAAAGTCCTAGCTGAAGCTGAACTCCCGCTTCTGTACCGCTGTCGGTTTGTTTTGGAGGTAAAGGATTTCCTTGACGCTGGGCGTCCGAAGGAGTAGTAATAAATTCTAATGGGCCCTCGATTTTGAGACGAAATGTGTCGCCCAAGCTTCTTTCCCTTCTAGCAGAATTAGCCCCCGTTTCTGGTTCACCAATCAAGTTTTGGTAGTCCGAGTCTAAAGTTCTGTCCTCCACAGTCCTCAACGAGTCCCCAGATAAAGTCGTTTCCGAATATTGGGGCGTTGGTTGCAGTCTTTGTTGGGCGAGAACCGCCGGGGTCAAACCGATAAAAATTGAGCTCAGTCCGAGAGCAGTGCCAAGAGTAGCAATAACTGCGTTCATCATCCATGCCTCCGCTAGTTGCATCCTACTATGCTGATTGTACCCAGTCGCAATTAAGTTGTACTCTATCAAAAGTAGCTGCTTGTGGAGATATCAATTAAAGTTCTTGTCAAAACTTATAACTTTCGATCGCGCTATCAGTCAAATAGAACTGACGCAGCAAGGGGGTTTCAACGCCAAAATACGTCATTTCAGGCATGAGTCAACCAAAAACTCGATTGGTTGGATTAGCGGGCGTCAGGAGTGGAAAAATAGTTAGTGGTGGATGCACGGGTGGCTATTCACCAATTGGTTTTTTCACGACAATAGTTAGTTACAGCCCGCCAAAACGCTAAAAAAACCCGGTTTCAGAGACTATTTAAAAAAAAGAATGCAACTGCAGGCAACTTCAAAACCCTTACAGAATCAGTTTTTCGCAATTATTCAATTCTTTAATCTCAAAATCTATAATAGTATGAGTGTGTAGAGTGCATTCAGGATTGATAGTGCATCGATCTCGATCGCCAATGCTCCCAAAGCCGACGATCGCGCTCTCGATGGCGGTGGCAGTCGTTAAAAACTCAGTTGCCAGCGGCAGATTCCGAGTTATTAACAGCACTTCGCCTACTAAAACCATCTCAACTTCAAAACCTGCGCTCATCAAGTTGTACTTGACCGATAATTTCAAAGGTGGTCCCCGCCACGTGATTTATCCGTGGAATCAATCCAACATCCAAAATCCTTGCATCCTCAAGCCCCCGGATTTATCCGTGGTGTCAATCTAAAATCTAAAATCTAAAATCTAAAATCGAATGACCGGAATGTTGTGGGTTCATAATAATTCTGCTTTATCATGCCAATCAAATATCTGACAGATCCGATTTTAAAAATGTCGGGCAAAGTGCCAATTCGCATCGTCCTTGTTGTGCCTTTTGCACTCCAGACTTTCGCTGCAGTAGGGTTGACGGGGTGGCTGTCGTTGCGGAACGGGCGCATAGCCGTCAACCATGTTGCCGCCCAACTGCGGACAGAAGTCACATCGCGTATCCAGCAACATATTAATAGTTATATTGAAACGCCACACCAAATCAATCAGCTCAATCTCGATGCCATCCGTCTCGGCATTGTGAACGTGCAGGATAGTGATAGTTTGCAACGCTACTTCTACAAACAAATCAAAATTTTCGATAAAATTAGCTACATTCAATTCGCATCGGAAAAAAAAGATTTTATTGGAGTTGAACGCCTCGACGACGGCAAGTTGCAAGTTCAGTTTTCTAATCAATCTACTGGCTATAATTTGCATAGCTACGGGCTGTCAGAGTTGGAGGAACCAACTCAACTATTAAAAACTACTCTCAACTACGACCCCCGCGTCCGACCTTGGTACATAGCTCCGGTGCGCGCAGGCAAACCGACTTGGAGTAAAATCTATAATTATTTTGACGCTCCCAAACTAGCGATTACGGCGGCTGTACCAGTTTATGGCGAGAATGGTAAACTGATTGGCATCCTGGGTTCTGACTTGGCACTTTCCAAGCTCAATCAATTCTTGGAAAGTCTAAAAATTGGCAAATCAGGACAGACTTTTATTGTAGAAAGGTCGGGGCAGTTGGTGGCAAATTCTACTCTGGAACCGCCATTTATTGTTAGCAATGGTGTTGCCAAACGGATTGTGGCAACGAGCAGCAAGAATGTTCTAATTCGATCGACCGCCCGCTATTTGACTGAACGCTTCGGGGATTTGCACAAAATTGACAGATCTCGCCAGTTAGATTTTACGATCGACGGTCAACGGCAATTTCTACAGGTGACGCCGCTTTTAGACAACAGGGGCCTCGACTGGTTGATTGTGGTGACGGTTCCTGAAGCCGATTTTATGGAAAGGATTAATGCCAACACTCGGTATACTGTGGTGATGTGTCTGGGTGCTTTGGTGCTGGCAACGGCGATTGGCGCTCTGACTTCTAGGTGGATTGTTGTACCGATTCGGCGTTTGAGCAAGGCTGCGGAGGCTTTGTCCCGCGGAGAATGGGACGGGATGGCAGTAGATTCCCGCTTGATGGCGTCTGTAGAGCGAGAGGATGAGGTGGGTGTCCTGGCTCGCTCTTTTAATATGATGGCCGCTCAATTGGAAGAGTCGTTTACTACTCTCGAAGATCGGGTGGAATCTGCGATCGCCGACAAAAATCAATTAATTATTTCTCTGAAAAAATCGCAGCAAAAACTGGCTCTCCATCTTCACCAAACTCCTTTGGGAGCGATTGAATGGAATCTAAACTTTGAAGTAGCGGAATGGAATTTGTCAGCGGAAAGAATTTTTGGATACAACCGCTTGGAAGCTATGGGATGCCACGGAGTCGATCTCATAGTTCCTGAAAATGCTAAGGAGTATGTCAGGCAACTATCTATAACTTTGCTTACTAATCAAGGCGGAATTAGTAGTATTAACGAGAACATCAGAAAAGACGGAAAAATAATTCTTTGCGAGTGGTACAATACGACTTTGGTTGATGCTGACGGCAGCATTATCGGGGTGGCATCGCTGATTCAGGATGTGACTGAATTTCACAGTGCTGTGGGGCAGTTGCGGGCCAGCGAGGAGCGGTTTCGCCAGTTGGCAGAAAATATTCATGAGGTATTTTGGATTAGAGAACCCAATCAAAAGCAGCTAGTTTATGTGAGCCCTGCTTGCGAGAAAATATGGAATTTGAGCTGTCAGAGTTTGCAGTCAGAACCGGAGGCTTTTTGGGATGCTATTCACCGGGAGGATCTCGATCGCGTCAAGGCTGCTTTTGCCAAACAGGTGCGGGGCGATTATGATGAGGAGTATCGGGTAGTGCGCTCGGACGGTTCAGTTTGCTGGGTGCGCGATCGGGCTTTTCCAGTCTGCAGCCAAACTGGGGAAATTTACCGCATCGTCGGTATTGCTGAAGATATTACCCAGCGCAAATTAGCAGAAGAATTCCAAAAAGTCGCTCAAACAGCTCAAGCAGCAAACCAAGCCAAAAGCGCCTTTTTAGCTAATATGAGCCACGAATTGCGAACTCCCCTCAACGCAATTATTGGTTACAGCGATATGCTCACAGAAGACGCCGAGGATTTAGGCTGCGAAGATTTTATCCCCGACTTGCAAAAAATTCAAACAGCGGGCAAACACTTGCTATCTTTAATTAGCGACATTCTAGATATTTCTAAGATTGAAGCGGGGCGGATGGAACTTTACTTAGAAACTTTCAACCCTGTTAATCTAATTGACGAGGTAGTTTCTACTGTCAAACCCTTGGTAGATAAAAATTCTAATAAGTTTGAAGTTGATTGTGGTAGCGACTTGGGAATGATGTATGCTGACATTACCAAAACTCGTCAAATATTGCTCAACCTGCTGAGCAATGCAGCCAAATTTACGGAACATGGCACTATTACCCTCTGTATTGAAAGAGTTAAACATGACAGCTTAACAACTCAAGAAATAGCAGAACCTTCCGACTCAATAATTTTTCGCGTAGCTGATACGGGCATTGGGATTCCCCCCGAACAATTGCAGCATTTATTTCAAGCATTTATGCAGGGCGACGCATCAACTACGCGCAAGTATGGCGGCACGGGTTTGGGATTGACTATTAGCCGTCACTTTTGCGTGATGATGGGGGGCGATATGCAGGTTGAAAGCGAGTTAGGTTGCGGTTCGGTTTTTACTGTGTGCTTGCCTGCCCGCGTTGAATTATTGGTCAGCAGTTAGTCTTGCTTTCCGGGAGGCAATTGTTACACAATAAACCAGGTTTATTGACAAAAAACCTACGCTTTTAGATAATTTATGAGCAATAAACCAAGGGATGATAGGATGCAGCCTCAGTCTTATTCTAGTTAATTCGCCGTTTCTGCCGCCCCAAAAGTTGAGCTGTTAATACCCCGCCGACGAAGCCAAAGAAATGCCCTTGCCAGGAAATTCCCGGCTGCTGCGGCAAAACTCCCCAAATTAAACTGCCGTAGAAGAAACAGACAATTAAAGATAACAAAATAGAGGTAAAGCTGCGTTCAAAATAGCCCCGCAGCAGCAAAAAGCCGAAGTAACCAAAGATTAATCCGCTGGCACCAATGTGAACGGAATAGGGCGCGCCAGTCAGCCAAACTCCGAATCCGCTGACTAGCACAGTGACGGCACTCACGATAAAAAAGTCGCTAATTTCTCGCAGCATGATCAACCAACCCAATGTCAAAAAAGGGAGGGTATTGGCGGCTAAGTGAGCAAAACTGCCGTGCAGAAAAGGCATCAACAGGATGCCTTGAAGTCCGTCGAGGCTGCGGGGGCGGACTCCGTAAGCATTCAGCCTGCCTCCGAATAGGAATACATCGACAATTTCGATAATCCAGAGGAGGGAGACGAAGCCGCCGAGAATGGCGGCGTGGCTTTGCAATTCGCGGGCGATAGCTTTGGTTTCTGGGTTGCTCATGGGTGGTGAGGACGGTGATACCGATTATTTCTCATTGTAGAAGTTTCTGAGCGATCGCGAGCAAAGATTGTTGGGGCGGGGTTTCAGGGTTTTTTGCAGCAGAGCTTATTTAAAAATATAATAAGTTTTATTAAAAATTCCGCATTTTCACGTATAGGATAATTCACCTGGATGCGTCACAATTGTAATTGAACTACAAAAGGAGATTCAACCGAATGTTGAAGCTAAAACGTAGAAGACATAATTTTTGCCCGATCGATCAATTGTTGGGCTTGAAATGAGGATACTTTTTAGAGCGCACACCGCCTTTTAAAAAAAATCAGGAACAACTTTTCTCGCCCTAAGTCATTAATTTAAGAAGTTCAATCCGGTAAAGCAAAACGAGATGCTGTAGATACTGATTGTAGATAATATCGCACAAGCTCTACAGAGAGTTCTTGGCACCTCGTTATCAAAGAGGAAGAGAGCAAAATGAACGTATTTGAGCATACAGTCTCCTACCGAACTCTGCCACATTGGGTAGGATTTGGCAAACAAGAAACCGCCGTTAATGTCGCTACAAATTCTCAGCCTTACGGTCAAAAGCCACACTTTGACCCCTTGCATCCGCTAAAACAATGGCTTGATAACACTGCAATTAAAAGTCAAAAGTTGGCTCGGTTGCTGTGTAAGTTGATTCCCAGCCAGTGTCCGTTTGAGCGAGAAATCAAAATTGGCGATCGCACTTTATTATCAATTCCCCCACTGTGCAAGTTAAATCCGCTTTACGAGCAAGTGGTTGGGATTCGCTTTCGTGCTTTGTGTTATTTGGCTGACGAGTGCGGCGAGGATGTAACTCCTTATTGTTAATTCTGCAAAAACTTAAATTTTTCACTGTTTTTTTACCCTCCCTTATCCTTGTTGGGGAGGGTTTTTTTATTTCGAGATTATTCGGCGGTTGAAACTTGTTAACCTCAAACTCAAATGTGGCGAAGCGCCGATCATTTGAGTTCGAGGTTAAATTAGACAAACTTTCGTCTGCCTCAGCAGAAAAGCCAGATATTCTGTTATATCCCCGGCTTTTTAAAGAAGTCGGGGCTTGAAAGAGCGATCGCATTTAAATACTAAAGGGAGCGAATCACTCGTTGTTGGAGAATGCGTTTGCCTTTGTTATAAACACTGAGGCTGGCTCCTGTAACGATGTAATCGTAGGTGCCATTTTTTGCCACGTAACCAGTCCCCTCTTCAGTACGAGCACGCAGGGCGATCGTGCTGCCGTTACTCTTTTTAACGCCGTAGTAATATACTTGATTGGCGTGGTTGTAGCACAGATAAATCCGAAAGTTGCTGGTCTCGAAATAGTTTTCCACTTTCTGTCTTTTGCGAGTACAAAAATCTCTCACCAGTTTTTGGGGAGTGGATACCTGAGCTATTTGTATGGTTTCAATCGGAGACTGAGTGCGAGACGCTGTTGGTGCAGTGCTTGTGTTCGATTGTCCTAAAGCCAAGGTTGCTCCTGGATTGCTGGCAAATAGCATTAAACCGAGTAAGCTGGTTTGTGTGAGTCTTGCTGTGAAGTTCATAAGTCATTCGTTTAAAATATGTTGATGCGTCTAATCTAGGTAAGTGGGATTGATTGGGGCGATCGAACTGTACAGTTTTCGCAATTGGCCTCAAGGAGGAAATCTTTGGATGCAGTTTCCGTTTCCCCTGAGATCGGGCACTATTCTCAATAAGGTTTTAGGGGCAGGCTAGAAGCCCGCCCCACAATAGGATTGAATTTATAGTCGAAAGCTGGTTACTGAGAATGATATTTTTTGTGAGTTTCTCTGCAACTGACTAGCCGACGGACAATTAAATAACTGGCACTTTCGATTGCTGATAGGACTTATGCACTAGCAGGCGATCGCGAGGACAAAGCAGAGAATTATTTTAAATATTGGGTGTAAAGTGCGGGCGCTGGTGCTAGTTTTCATCAATTTCGATAAGTGCGATCGGGCGACACGCACCAGCAACCCACGAGGGAAGTCTTTACGCGCCGTTTTTGGGCTTTTCAGGTTCAGAAGGTAAATCTCCCTTTTTTTTCGCTTCCAAAACCGCTGTTTCAACGATAAAAGCGATCAAACTAGCTGTGGGTCTACCTTGCCGGTCGGCCCACAGTTCTAAGGATTCATAGATGTAGTCGGGGAGTGTGATGTGAACGCGCTTGCTCACTGTCAATATTTACTGTTTGTGAACGCTCCCAATCATACAAGTTTACGCCGATCGCGGTGTTATAACGCTATTTTAGTAATTTTCTGCTACCAATTAGGGCCTTTTGTGCAATAATTTGTACAGCACACCACCGGTGCAAAGTCAAAAGCCAGTCCCCCGCCGTGGAAAAGCAAGGACTGGCTATGGCTCCAATTAACAAGGAGATACACCTATTATGCCGTATGAGAAACGTCTCAGACCGTGGATCGTTGTTCGTTTGCTTCCAAATCTACAAAGGGTCGTTGTGGGTCGCTTTCGCAGTTGGTCTGATGCAGAGGGTCATTTGCGAGTTCTCAAACAACTGCTTCCCGGTGCTCGATTGACCTTAGTTTTCGATCCGATCGATTAATTTTGGTTGCGAGTTATTGAAGTACGCGCGTGCGAAGCTATCCCGAAGGGAATCGCCCTTGGTTGAAAAAGGGCGATCGCCTTTTCTTAGCTAAGACAAACTTTTGTCTTTTACTTATGTAAAAGCTTCTAATATCCTAGTCATGGGAATAAAAAGTGAGAGTTCATCGCCTTCTAAGGCAATGAACTCGTATTGCAAATAAAATTCCTTAGCTTGTTCGTTCAATGCGTCAACTATCACTCCCAATACTCCTATATCTTCTGACAAACGAATCACTCTGTTAAAAGCATCGACTAGCAGTGTCTCACCTAGTCTTCTACCCTGCATTGATTGAGTTACTGCCAGTTTTCCGATCCGCATGACTGGAAGGGGGTAGCGCGGCAACCCTCTTCTGTAATTTTCAGGAAGTAACTCTAGTTGTAATGCAGCCATACTTATTGAATAATAACCTGCTACTTGACCGTCACCGTCTTGAGGAATTGCCACCCAAGTTTTAGCAATCCCTTTTCTTTGATTTTGTCGGGCATATTTTTTGAGATACTGATTTAACTCCGGCACACCGCAATCAAAATTCTCCCGAATCACCCGGCTATCATCTATAGAGCAAAAAATCCATTCCATTATTTATTTGCGATCGTATTTTTGCCGATACCTTTCGATCGCTGCTTTCAGCTTAGAGTTAAGTTCTGGTGGGTTTTCAATCGCTGAGGTAACAATTTCCCAATTTGGTGCGGAAAGAACGATCTGTTCTGGTTTAAGTGGCACTTCTTCGGCTAGATTTAGAGCAACTTCGAGCAGATATTCGCTCAGACTAAGACCCCACAGGGTAGCTGCTTTTTCTAACTGTTCTTTTTGTTCCTGATTGATAGTTATCTCAAGGGTGCTTGTTTGGGGAGTTTCTGTAGGGGTTGACATATTTTTTCACTGAGAGCAAGGTTGGCTCATTTGATATTATAGCAATTTTTCAGGTGGGCGATCGCGCTTGCTTTGAGAAGGGCGATCGCTCTCATTTTCCGTTCAGAATAATAGTTCTGATTCGCGGGTACAGGTAATTTCTTCTTTTTACTATTGCTGTTCTTTACTCCCCTTAAAATCTGCATGATAAGTAACTTGCTGTATGAGTGTTTGTTTTTTAGAAAAATTTATTTTTTGGGTGGGATGAAATATTGTATTCATCAAAGGTTTCTCACCTAAATTACTAACTACAACTAAAACATAGTCATCTCGGTATTCCAGAGCTTTTAAATACTCATTCTCCGTTAATCTAATACTTCCTGACCTATCTTTAACACCCTTGACTTCTACCAAAAAAAAATGGGATTTTTCAGATATCTCAATTTGAAAGTCATACCCATCCCCCAACATCCTAGCATCTTGCCAAACACCTTTTTTAAAAGCAGGAATATTTTGATAATTCTTGATAAAGAAATCTTCGGCTGTTTTGCCTGTTAGTTGCAATTGCTTAAATTTACTTTTAATAATCGGACTGACAGGTTGACTATATTCATACTTAGCTTGAAAGTTATCCTGTAAGTATAGCTTGACTATTGTTGCGTATGAAGTTACATCTTCTTGTCCAAAAAGTGTATCAATTGAATTTTTTACAGGAGCAAGATAGTAATTTTTACCTTGCCACCAACCTTTTCTAGCATTATCAAAGAAGGGATCGAATGAATCTTGGCGATTTTTAATGGTACCAACAGTTTCAGCAACTCCTATATCCACGAGCTTTTTGTAAAATTCTTGTTTTGTCTTTGTTCCGAAGGCTATGACAAACTCTTTATCAAATTTTGCTAGTCCGTATCCGATCAAATTAAGTACATCATAATTTGGATGTTTAGTTTTTAACATAAAATGTATTTGCTATCAGATTAATATCTCATAAAAAATGTAAGTAAACTTTAACTAAGGTGGGCAAGAAGCCCACCCCACTCATAACCTATGCGCCGACAGATTCCTTGGCCGCGTACAATACCTCAACGGTAATCTTATCAATCCCCCGATCGCGCGCAAACTTCTCAGTATTCCGCTTCACCTTACCCCGCACAAAACCGGGGATTTTATTCAACTCAGCCTGTCCATCCTTCGTCCAACCCATATCAGAGTCAGCCGAAATACCCTTAGTAATCACTTCCTTCGTATCGTGGCCACCGAAGATTTCCAGCAAGTGGTCTTCCATTCCCAAAGTAAAGGAATTGTAGACCAAATCTACGCACTGATTCGTGCCTTCATAACCCAAAAATGGCTTGTAGCCGATCGGGAAATTTTGGACGTGAATCGGCGCAGCAATCACACCGCACGGAATATCAAGCCTTTTACCCACGTGGCGTTCCATTTGCGTGCCGAAAATTGCCGAAGGTTCCGCTTTGGCGATCGCATCTCCGATCGCCCCGTGATCGTCTGTCACCAGCACTTCATCGCAATACTCGCTTACCTGTTCCCGGAACCAATCAGCATCGTGTTTGCAGTAGGTTCCAGCCCACACAACGTGGATTCCCATCTCGCGAGCCAAAATCTTCGTCATCGCCGCAGCGTGGGTATTATCGCCAAATACGACGGCTTTTTTGCCGGTTAAGTTTTGGCAGTCGATCGACCTTGAGAACCAAGCAGCCTGCGACACAAACCGCGTTTGTTGGTCGATGAAATCTTCGTAATCAACATCCGCACCTTGAGCGTTCAAAACTTGCTGAATCTTGCGGATACAGCGCGCAGTTTCTACCACACCCATCGGCGTAATATCGACCATCGGCGTGCCGAATTCTTTTTGCAAATACTCCCCGGCCATCATCCCCAATTCCCGATAAGGAACCAAGTTAAACCAAGCGCGCGGCAGTCTTTTTAAGTTATGAACCGAAGCACCTTCGGGAATAACTTCGTTGACTTCAATGCCCAAATCTGCCATCAAACGCTTCAACTCGGTGCAGTCGTGCTGGTTGTGGAAACCCAGGGTAGACATACCGATAATATTGACAGATGGTTTTTCGCTTTTGGCTTCTACTAAATCGCCTTTTTTGCGGGCTTTGTTAATGTAAAATTGGACGATTTGATCCAAAGTGCGATCGGCTGCTTGGAGTTCGTTTACCCGATAATGGTTAACATCCGCCAGCAATACATCGCCTTTAGCATCCAATTGAGCTCTCTCCACGAAGTTTTCCAAGTCTTCTTGCAGAATGCTGGAGGTGCAAGTCGGGGTGAGCACGATTAAATCTGGGCGTTCTTCTTTGTCTTTGCGGGTGATGTTGTCCACCACCCGTTCCTGGGAACCCCGCGCCAGTACGTGTCTGTCAACGACGCTGGTAGTTACCGGGGTGAAATCCCGTTCCCTCTCCAGCATGGAACGCATGACGTTAAAATAGTCGTCTCCAATCGGTGCGTGCATGATTGCATGGACGTTTTTGAAGGAACTGGCCACGCGCAAAGTGCCGATGTGGGCTGGGCCTGCGTACATCCAATAAGCCAATTTCATAGGTATTTTTCCTGGTGCTGGTTGAGAATTGCCCGATCGGGCGATTACTGCTAAATTTTAAGGTTGTTTCTGATTTTCTCACCGGATGAATTCTTTAGAAATAGTAACTTTCTGAGGATTTACAGATTTGAGAAATGCTCAAACGCTTTTGCTGCTTGGGATTTAACTTGCAATTCCCATAACTTTACCTTTGTTTTCTGGCAATAATTCTTAATTTATTGTCAAGTTTCGTTAATAAATCGGCAAATTTTATCAACGTATGATATCCCTGGCGCAACTTAAGCTGTTGCGGCATTTAAATTGTATGTCAAAAAAAAATCAAAGTCTTGTGGGGTGGGCGTCCCGCCCGCGCAGAATATACAATTTAAATGCGCGACAACTTACACCTAGATTGCTGCCAGAATTTTCGCAAAAAAATGTACATTGACTTTTTAGCCAATTTAAAATAAACTATTAATTGATAGACTATTTTCCCGGCATCAAAACTTGCAAAGCGGGGGAGATATTGACGTAAAATCAATCCTTGACAAATCCCATGAAACTATCCAAAATAGACTTGAGCAACGTATTAGCAGTGGGTCACTCTAACGGCAAGCTAGGACTGTTAATCGAGCGGGGGGAAGAAGTCGAATTTATCGAAATTGCCGCTCCCGAAGCTGCAATGCAAGGGCTGCAAATGGTTGATTTCATCGCGAATACAGATTCAACAGAACTCTGTGCTGGCATAGAATTAAAAGAAATTGCTTCAAGCAAAGAACCAATTGCGATGATGTCGGTAGATTCCGAAATGGCTAGATCGATCGGGTACGATGAAGAGGAGCAAGTCTTGCAAATAGAATTTAGCAGCGGGTCAGTCTATCAATACAGCGATGTGGAACCCCAAATGTGGGAATCTCTACAAGATGCTGATTCTACAGGGAAATTTTTTAACTCCGAGATTAAAGGTTATTATTCAAGCCGGCGCGTTGATGACTAGCGTGTAGTTATGAGTTGCACCTTTTGGCGGTTTGATTGAGGTGTGAGGCCTTCATTCAAGCAATCTCCTAAAAGCTGAGATTGTTTTTTTTGTCAGGCGTGCGATCGAGTCTCACAGTAAATCCTTGCACAAATCCTGTATTTGTGCTTTTCTTTACGTAACTGCTGAGGTGACAAAACCCCGAAGGCGCTTTTGTCACCTCAGCAGTTCTTTGCTGTCAAGGCGTGTCTTCCCATACATCCCAAAAGATAGCTCTTGAGCGATAATGAAGAATAACATAGGATTTACGAAAAGAAACCCGATTTACACGAAAAAATCTTGGGTTTGTCAACGACTAGCAACGAAGGAACCCGGTTTCTAGCCCGCCGCGCGTCAGTCCTGTAACATTGATCGAGCACACCTAATTTGAGAGAACCCAACTATGATGGCAATTCCCGGCGTTGCAGTTCTCGCTCTCATTTATGAAAGCAGCACTTCCCTGGTTTACCGCGGCCACAACGAGCAGAACAACCAACCTGTTATTATCAAACTTATCAAAGAAGACTATCCAACTCCCGAAGAACTGAATAGATACAAGCGCGAATATGAGATCACTGCCAACTTAAGCCTGTTGGACGGAGTTGTGAAAGTGTATAAGTTGCAACAGGTTAGAAATAGTCTGGCAATGATATTAGAAGATTTTGGCGGGGAATCTTTAAAAATATTTATGGCTTCCCAAAAATTTACCATTTTAGGATTTCTGACTACTGCCATCAAAGTTGCTGAAACTTTGGGAGAAATTCACGGAAAAAATGTAATTCATAAAGATATAAATCCCTCTAATATAGTTTTTAATCCTGCTACAGGACAAGTGAAACTCATAGATTTCAGCATCTCTACAGCATCGAACCTGGAAAATATTCCCAATAAAAACCCCAATTTTTTAGAAGGCACTTTAGCCTATATGTCGCCCGAACAAACCGGCAGAATGAACCGGGTAGTCGATTACCGCACCGACTTTTATTCCCTCGGCGTGACATTCTATGAAATCCTGGCAGGACAACTTCCTTTTCCCACTACAGATCCTATGGAGTTAGTTCACTGTCACATAGCCAAACAGCCAGTACCTCTCGCTGAAATAGCCGCAGAAATTCCTAAAAGTGTTTCAGATATTGTGATGAAATTGTTAGCAAAAACCGCTGAGGAGCGCTATCAAAGTGCTTGGGGACTAAAAGCAGATTTGGAATCCTGCCTGTTTCAGTGGCAAACATCTGGGTTTGTTTCCGATTTTCCTCTCGGCAGCCAAGATATTTCAGACAAATTTCAAATACCTCAAAAACTTTACGGCAGACAGCGAGAAGTTGAAACTCTTTTAGCGGCCTTTGAACGGGTAGCAGCAACAAATAATCGAGGCTACCGCACCGACGATTCTCAAATTTCTGTCATCAAAAAAGAGAGCAAATCGAAAAAAGAAATTCCCTTGTCAGTTTTGGCGAGAGGACAGCATAAATCCCGGAGCGAGATGATGCTGATTGCCGGTTATTCCGGCATTGGAAAATCTGCAATGGTGAAGATTTTAGACAAACCGATTACCCGCCGGCGCGGATATTTTATTTGGGGAAAGTTTGACCAGTACAAGCGGACTATTCCTTACTCGGCCGTTGTCAGCGCTTTTTCGGAATTGGTGCGGCAACTGTTAACTGAAAGCGAAGCTCAATTAGCAGTTTGGCGCGAAAAACTCCGCACTTCTTTCGGGCAAAACGGGCAAATTATTATTGATGTCATTCCCGAAGTTGAACTAATTGTCGGAGCTCAGTCTCCGGTAGCTGAATTGGGGCCGACGGAATCTCTGAACCGCTTTAATTTAGTATTTCAAAATTTCATTCGCGTATTTTGCCAGCCAGAACATCCGCTGGTCATTTTTCTTGATGATTTGCAGTGGGCTGATTCTGCTACTCTCAAATTGATCGAGTTGATGATGACAGATGAAGCTACGCAATATCTGTTTTTAATTGGCGCTTATCGGGATAATGAAGTTAGTCCTACTCATCCTTTAATGATGACTTTGGAGACGCTGCGAAATCAGGAAGCTATCATTAATCAGATTGCTTTGTCGCCGCTGGGGGTGGAAAACATAACTCATTTGATTGCAGAGACTTTGCACAGCGATCGAGAATCTGTCAAACCCTTAGCTGAATTGGTAATCAGCAAAACCGACGGCAATCCTTTTTTTGTCAATCAATTTCTGCAAACATTGTATCAGGAAAACCTGCTAGTTTTTCACCCGCCACAGTTTGGGAGCAAGGGCGGCTGGCATTGGGATATGACTCAGATAGAGCAGTGCGCTATCACTGACAATGTAGTAGATTTGATGGTACAAAAATTGAGAAAACTGCCAAGCTCAACGCAGCAAGTTTTGCGTTTGGTGGCTTGTTTGGGCAACGAATTTGACTTGAATACTCTTTCTTTAATTAATGAAAAAGAAGCTTCGGAAACTTTTTCTCACCTGTTGCCCGCGATTAAGTCGGGACTGATCCTGCCTACTTCGGAATTGGAAAGCAAGTCATTAGATTACGTGCTGTTTCCGCTATTAATTCTGAATTATAAATTTTTGCACGATCGCGTACAGCAAGCCGCTTACGCTTTGATCGACGACTCGCAAAAAAAGGCTGTTCACCTGAAGATAGGCAGGCAAATCCTAGAAAACACCCCGGCTGAATATCGCGCTGACAGAATCTTTGAATTAGTCGATCACTTGAATGTGGCTCGATCGCTAATTAAAGACGATCGCGAATTAATTGAACTGGCAACCCTGAATTTAGACGCAGCCCGCAGAGCCAAAGATGCCACTGCTTATGTTGCTGCCTTGCAGTATTTAACCGCAGGCATGGACGGTTTGAGCGCTGATATTTGGGATGCCCACTACGATTTAGCCTTTGCCTTGCACATGGAGCGAGCAAATGTTGAGTATTTAAACGGTTTTTTCGAGAAGTCTGAAGAATTTATTAATATAACTCTCGAAAAAGCGCGATCGCCCTTAGAAAAAGTAGAAATTTACAACCTGCTGATCGTGCAGTACACCCTGCGGGCAAAGTACGAAGAAGCCGTTAAAGCCGGAATCAAAGCTTTGGACTTGCTCGGAATTGACTTGCCGCTAGACGGACTACAAAAAGTCATATCCGAAGAATTTGCAACAGCCACGAATATTTTAGCCGGTAGAGAAATAGCTTCCCTAATTGACGCCCCCGAAATGACTGTACCCGACAAAAAAGTTGCAGTCAAATTAATTACCAACTTGCTGACATCGGCGTACCTCAAAAATCCCGACTTGTGGAAAGTCAGCGTTTTAAAAGGAGTCAATCTTTCTCTACAATACGGTTTAGTACCCGAAGCCTCTCTTTGCTATGCTGGCTACGGTATGTTCTTAAACGCAGTTTCAGGAGATTACAAAGCTGCGTATCAATTCGGCTTGCTCTCGCTGAATCTCAGCGAAAAATCGGGCAATATCGGCTTGAAATGCAGAGCCTGTTCATCCTTGGTCAGTATTTTTTATTACTGGTTCAACCACATCAAAGATTCCCACGCAATCAGCAATGAAGGATATCAAGCAGCTTTAGAATCAGGAGATTTAGAGTATGCGGGTTATATCCTGTCCAACCGCATAGCTAACTCATTTTTTCAAGGTAAAGAAATCTCGCAAATTCTAGCCGACACGAGCAGGTATTTGCAGTTCAGCCAAAAAACCAAAAATCAGCTCGTAACCGATATATTATTAGGGGTAGAGTTAATCCTGCGTAACTTGAGCAAACTAACTCCTGAAAAGTTTGTATTTGAAAGCGAAGATATCAGCGAAGCTGAATACGTACACAACTGTCAAGCTCATCAAAATTTGTACTCGCTCTGCCTTTATCAGATTCGCAAATGCCAGGTAATGTACTGGTACGGCAACTTCAACGAAGCGCTACAACTAGCTTTTGAAGTAGAAAAACAGCTATCTTTTATTACCGGAGCCATACCCGCTACCGAATGGAATTTTTTCTTTTCTCTAACTTTAGCCGCCGTTTTTCCCAATGTTTCAGAAGACAAGCAAAAGGAATACTTGGAAAAGTTAGAGGAAAACCAAAAACAGATGAAGATTTGGGCAGATAACTGTGCCGAAAATTTTCTACACAAGTACCTTTTAGTACAAGCAGAAATAGCCCGAATTTCCAAGAAAGATTCAGAAGCTGTAGAACTGTACGATTTCTCTATCAATTTAGCCCAAGACAATGAATTTGTCCAAAATGAAGCGCTAGCTAATGAACTAGCAGCTAAGTTTTGGTTGAGTAAAGGCAAGTATCAATATGCCAAAATCCACTTGCGCGAAGCTCACTCGTGCTACTTGCGCTGGGGTGCAGTTCGCAAAGTAGAAGATTTAGAACAGAAGTATCCGCAGTTGCGGGAAATGACGCCGCTAAACGGCAGTTTTAACAACAGTCAAACTACCACAACTATTCATACTTCTACTGGCAGCGATGCGAGAGTGCTGGATTTGGCAACGGTAATGAAAGCATCTCTGGCGATTTCTAGCGAAATTGTCCTCGATAAGTTGCTGGCTTCTTTGATGAGAATATCCTTGGAAAATGCGGGGGCTCAATTAGGTTTTCTGATTTTAGTTAGAGATGGTCAACTGTTGATTTCAGCTAAAGCGTCAGTATTTGCCGAAGATGTAGCTGTGCTGCAATTTACGCCTGTTGCAGACTATCACGATTTACCTGTGACGGTGATTAATTATGTGGAAAGGACTCGCTCGGATTTGGTATTGAGCAATGCGGCGGCTGAGGGACTATTCACAGCCGATCCTTACATCGCTAAACACAAACTGCAATCTATTTTGTGTACTCCAATCATCAATCAAGGGAAATTGATCGGCATTCTTTATTTAGAAAACAATTTGACTGTCGGAGCATTTACTCCCCACAGATTGGAAGTTTTAAGGTTGCTTTCTTCCCAAGTTGCTATTTCTTTAGAAAATGCTCTGCTTTACAATTCTGTGGAACAGAAAGTGCAAGAGCGGACGCAGGAGTTAAATGAAAAGAACGAGCGTTTAGAGCAAACTTTGCGCGAACTTAAACTAACTCAAGCTCAATTAATCCAAACGGAAAAGATGTCGAGTTTGGGGCAAATGGTGGCTGGTGTAGCTCACGAAATTAATAATCCTGTAAGTTTCATCTACGGTAATCTTAATCCGGCTAGCGAATACGTTAAAGACTTGCTAAAATTGATTGAGCTTTACCAGCAGCACTATCCAGAACCTGCTGAGGAAATTGTAGAAGAAATAGAAACAATTGAGCTGGAATTCTTGAGCGAGGATTTGCAAAAGCTGCTGGATTCCATGAAAGTAGGAGCGGAAAGAATCCGGGATATTGTGCTAAGCTTGCGGAATTTCTCGCGCCTCGACGAAGCGCAAATGAAGTCGGTAGATATCCATCAAGGCATTGACAGTACGGTGATGTTGCTGCAACCGCGCCTGAGAAAAGAGGGCGGGCGTTTGGGAATTGAGGTGATTAAAAATTACAGCACGCTACCCCTAATTACTTGTTATGCGTCTCAGTTGAATCAGGTATTTATGAATATTTTGACAAATGCGATCGATGCTCTCCTCGTAGCAAGAGATGCCCCGGAAAACTCTCATCAACAACCTACTATTACAATTTCTACAGAGGTGACTGACAGGAATTCTGCCATAATTAGAATTGCCGACAGCGGGCCGGGGATGAGTACGGAGGTGCTGCACAAGATATTCGATCCATTTTTTACAACTAAACCCGTGGGTTCGGGAACTGGTTTGGGATTGTCTATTTCTCACTCGATTGTTGTCAGTTCTCACGGTGGAAAATTGACTTGCGTTTCTGCACCTGGAGAGGGTAGCGAGTTTATTATTGAAATTCCGATCGCGCCCAGGCAAGTTTTGTAATCGGCGCTACCATCAATTCACAGCATTGCTGAAAGAGTAATGCTGTTTCAGGGACAATGGAAGAATAAACGTCTTTACCTCTCTTTATCTGCGTAAATCTGCTTGCGCCGTTCGTGATTGTTGACGATTCTGCGAAGCTGAGTGGGCATCGCTGTTGCAGGAATTTATAAAATAAGTTAGGAGCGCGAATTAAATAACTTACAATTTTAATTGTTATTGTGGGATGGGCCTGAAAGCCCATCCTTTTTGGACGGGCGGGACGCCCATCCCACAAACTTGTGGAAGTTATTTAATTCTCATTCCTTAGTGAGAAAGTTTCCAGCATTCTCGCACAATTTCCCAATCCTCCTGTGTGTGAATTACCAAAATTCTCACGGCTGAATCCACTGCCGCAATATCTCGATCGATCGGTGACTGTTGATTTTTATCCTCATCCAATTTTAACCCGATAAATCCAAAAGCTTCGCAAGCGGCAGCCCGTACAACAGCAGAATTTTCCCCAACTCCCGCCGTAAAAATTAAAGCATCCAACCCTCCCAAACTCGCCAGCATGGCACCAATTCCGGCACGCAAACGGTGGATGTAAATATCCAAAGCAAGTTGAGCTCTCTGATTGCCTCGGGCGATCGCATCTCCAATCTGCCGCAGATCGCTAGACACCCCTGAAATCCCTTTTAAACCGGAATTTCGATTGAGAATACTATCAATTTTCTCAGCAGTAAAATCGGATTGTTTTAACAGATGAATGAGAATGCCTGGATCGATCGAACCCGATCGACTTCCCATCATCAATCCTTCCAGAGGCGTAAATCCCATCGTCGTGTCAACACTCCAGCCACCGCGAATGGCTGCCAGAGAACATCCGTTGCCCAAATGACAGCTAATCAACCGCAAATCTGCCAAATCTCGATCCAGAATCTCGGCTGCCCGACGCGCGCAATATTGATGGCTAATCCCGTGAAAACCGTAGCGCCGAATCCCATTTTCCAGCCATTCGTAGGGGCCGGGATAAACAAAGGCTGCAGGCGGCAATTGTGCGTGAAAAGCTGTATCAAATACTGCTACTTGCGGCACATTTCCGAGGTTTTTTTCAATTGCTTCTATACCTTCGAGGTTGACGGGATTGTGTACGGGGGCGAAAAGAGATAAACGGGCGATCGCCTGTTTAACATCGGCAGAAATTAACGTACTTTGCTGATAATCTTGTCCGCCGTGTACGACGCGGTGGCCGACAATATCAATCTCATTTAAACTATTAGTAACTTGAGTTTTTCCCTGCCACAGAGTCTCCAGCATTCGAGAAATAGCATCTTGGCGAGAGTCTGAGGAAAACTCCTCTTCAAGCCGATCGCCTTTTGCTGTTTTGACTTTCAACTCTGCTATACCCTGCTGGTGAGTCCAGTCTATTTGAGCCTCCCAGAGGGGTTGCAAAGGTCGATCGGGCAGAACATCATTTAACTCGTAAAGACAGCTCTTTTGACTGCTAGACCCCGCATTTAACACCAGTATTTTCATGCTTGATTATTTCCTGTTGATTCGTTCTTTCGATCGCTAGGCGATTGCAATCGCATTTTGTCAAATTTTCATCCGCCTGCACAGACGAAGAAACCTTGAGATCCTGGGAAAAATTTTAAGAAATATGTCGAAAAATTAACTGTTAATGCAATCTGTAGCTAACAGTTGCATTTTTTTGATATATCTTCTAGGCAGATTTTCATTTAGTAAAGTTTAAGGAGCAGATCGATGTTTACACCAATTTTACTTGCCACTGTCGCCAGAACCGTAGAGTGGAGCCCCACGACTGGTTTGATTATGATTATTTGCAATATTTTAGCTATTGCGATCGGCAAATCAACCATCCAGAAGCCTACCACAGGCCCAGCCTCGCCCTTATCGGGTGCGTTGGGCGGTTTGAGTTTGGGTGCACTTGTGGGAAGTCTCTGCTTCGGTCATATTTTGGGAACGGGTACGATTTTAGGATTGTCTTACATAGGCGCGATTTAGTTTTAGACGCTCCGGGTGCGCCTCCGCACCTTATCCGCAATTTCAAGTACCGGGTAAATTGCGGAGAGTTTCATCCATGTACGATCGATCGCCCAAAACCTCCAGCAGCGGGCCGCGCACGTCAAACTTGACAATACTGACAGAAGCTGCTAAAGCGGCAATGCGATCGCGATAACGTCCCAAATCAATCCCCAAGAGACTGCACAGAATAATCCGAATAGTGGCTTTGTGGGAGACAACCAAAACATTACCGCTTTTGTATTTTTCCTCAATTTCTGCAATAACTAATGAAGCTCTACTGGCAATTTGCACCGAAGTTTCGCCGCCGTTTGGTGCATTCCAAGCAGGTTCTGTCAGCCAGTTAATATAATCTTCTGTATATTCTTTTTTGACTAATTCTAAAGTTTTGCCTTCCCACTCACCGTACTTAATTTCCCTCAGTCCGTCGCGGACTTGCATCTCAATGCCCGCAGCATCGCACAAAGGTTTGGCAGTAGCAATTGTGCGTTTCATCGGACTGACATAAACAGCATTCCAAGGCAATTTTGCGTAAGTAGCAGCAAACTGTTCTGCCATTTGAGAACCTTCGGGCGTTAATTCTGGGTCGATCGCGCCGCAAAAGCCGCCTGTTTTACTGTAAACTGTTTCACCGTGTCGCAGAAAGTAGATTTTTAAGCTCATATCAATATCTTATTTGATTGGTGAACATGATTTTTTTTATTAACCACAGAGGGCGCAGAGGACACAGAGTTAGAGAAGAGAGAGAAGAGTAATTCTAATACCTAGGGATTTGATATTGATTGTATTTAAATTTTATCATATTAGCAAAAGAGTTTAAAAACCGCCTTCAAATCTTCCTCTGTGTTCTCTGCGTTCTCTGCGGTTAAATAATTCCGATCCAACTGGAATTGATATGATTCATTCATACAGGACTTAGGGAAAAAATGGAAGAACTTTAGTCCGCATCAATCTAACTGAAGAAAGACTAAAGTCCTGACTGCAAACTTATTACCCCGGTGCACCCGATCGCACGGTTTGTTCTGCAGTCGCCCCCGGATCTTTCGTTTCCTTCGGCGGTTCCGGCGAAACCGGGCCCGCGTGCGGCCACTTCCAGTCGCGGATTTCCGGCATATCATCGCCGTGTTCGGTGATATACTGCCTGTGCTCGATCAGCTTGTCGCGGATAGCTTGTTTGCCGTAAGCTGCGACAGAGCTCAGTTTTGGAACGCGATCGAGTACATCTCCAACCAAATGGAATCGATCGAGGTCATTAATCACCACCATATCAAAGGGCGTCGTAGTCGTTCCCTCTTCCTTGTAACCCCGAACGTGAATATTCGAGTGATTTGTCCGGCGATAAGTCAAGCGGTGAATCAGCCAAGGATAGCCGTGAAAAGCAAAAATCACCGGCTTATCTTTCGTGAACAAAGTATCAAAATCCTTGTCAGACAAACCGTGGGGATGTTCGCTAGCAGGCTGAAGTGTCATCAAATCCACCACATTCACCACCCGCACTTTTAAATCGGGATAATCTCGGCGGAGAATGTCAACAGCAGCCAAAGTTTCCAGCGTCGGAACATCACCCGCGCAAGCCATCACCACATCCGGTTCGCCACCTTTATCGTTGCTGGCCCACTCCCAAATGCCGATGCCGGCGGTACAGTGTTTAATCGCAGCATCCATATCCAAATACTGCAACGCCGGCTGCTTCCCTGCAATAATCACGTTGACATAGTGGCGGCTGCGGAGACAGTGATCCGTTACTGACAGCAAAGTGTTCGCATCGGGCGGCAAATAAATCCGCACCACTTCCGCTTTCTTGTTAATTACGTGGTCGATAAAACCCGGATCTTGGTGAGAAAAACCGTTGTGGTCTTGCCGCCAAACGTGAGAAGTTAGCAGGTAGTTGAGAGAGGCGATCGGTCGGCGCCAAGGAATCTCGTTAGTAGTTTTCAACCACTTGGCGTGTTGGTTGAACATCGAATCGATGATGTGAATAAACGCCTCGTAGCAAGAGAAAAAGCCGTGGCGTCCCGTCAGCAAATAGCCTTCCAGCCATCCCTGACATAGATGTTCGCTGAGGACTTCCATCACTCGGCCGTCGGGGGAGATGCGATCGTCTTCGGGCAAAATTTCCCCCGCCCACATCCGGTTCGTCACTTCAAACACCGGATCGAGGCGGTTTGAGGCCGTCTCGTCGGGCCCGACAATGCGGAAATTGGCGTTTTCCTGATTCAGTGTCATCACCTCTCGCAGGAAACGACCGGAAACGCGGGTTGCTTCTGCCATTACAGTGCCCGGTTTTTGCACGTCAACGGCGTAGTCTTCAAATTTCGGCATTTTCAAGTCTCGCAGCAGCAGGCCGCCGTTAGCGTGGGGATTTGCCCCCATCCGCCGAGAGCCCTTGGGCGCTAATTCTGCCAATTCGGGAATTAACTTGCCCGTTTCGTCGAAGAGTTCTTCCGGCTTGTAGCTTTTCATCCAATCTTCCAGGAGTTGGACGTGTCCGGGCTTAGAAGCCATTTCCGAAAGCGGGACTTGGTGCGATCGCCAATAATCCTCTGTTTTCTTACCGTCAACTTCCTTGGGCCCCGTCCAGCCTTTGGGAGTTTTCATCACAATCATCGGCCACTGGGGACGGCCCGAATAGCCCTCCGTCCGGGCTTTTTCCTGAATTGCCTTAATTTCGCCGATCGCGGTATCGAGAGTTGCCGCCATCAACTGGTGCATGGTTTCCGGGTCTGAACCTTCCACCCAATAAGGTTTGTAGCCGTAACCGACCATCAAACTTTCCAATTCCTCCTGCGGAATGCGGGCCAACAGCGTTGGATTGGCAATTTTGTACCCGTTCAAGTGCAAAATCGGCAACACGGCCCCGTCGCGAACCGGGTTGAGAAACTTGTTAGAGTGCCAGCTAGCAGCCAAGGGGCCGCTTTCGGCTTCCCCGTCGCCGACAACGGCCGCCACAATCAAATCGGGATTGTCGAAAGCCGCCCCGTAAGCGTGCACCAGGGCGTAGCCGAGTTCGCCGCCTTCGTGAATCGAACCGGGGGTTTCCGGGGCGACGTGGCTGGGGATACCGCCGGGAAAGGAGAACTGTTTGAACAGCCGTTTGATACCCTCTTCATCTTGGGAGATGTTCGAGTAATATTCGCTGTAAGTCCCTTCGAGATAGGTGTTGGCCACCAAGCCCGGCCCGCCGTGTCCGGGGCCTGCGATGTAGATAGTGTTGAGGTCTTGGGCTTTGATGATGCGGTTGAGGTGAACGTAGATGAAGTTTAGCCCTGGAGTGGTGCCCCAATGTCCGAGGAGTCTCGGTTTGACGTGTTCGATTTTGAGGGGTTCTTTGAGTAGGGGGTTGTCGAGGAGATAGATTTGTCCGACGGATAGGTAGTTTGCCGCCCGCCAGTAGGCGTTCATTTTGTGTAGTTCTGAGTCGGAAAGCGGCTTTAATTGCGGGATCTCGGTTGTTCCTAGCATCATCAGCTATTGACTCCTAAGTTGTGGTTGTTTTCTAAAGTGCGATCGTGAAGTGCGATCGATATTAATTGGTTATCTGTGACATTTTGTATTTAAACTCCATGTCTTCCACACCAACTATTGAATTCTAGCTTGTTTATGTCTCCATCAAAGTTTAAATCAATGTTAATTTATGGCTAAACTTCGCACAATTTCGAGGTAATAAAGATATAGATTCGCGGGGATCAAGGAATTCAGTAATATAAAATATGATTTACATAAGAGCTTGCTGAGAGTGTTCACTGGGCACCTGCTGCGTATGTGCTGCTGCGGGTGGGAGAAGTTGTGCAAGTCCCGAAAAATATGCTTCTCAAGGTAGAAGTCATCATGATTTATAGCTGAAGTTGATTTTAGTTTGTGCCTGCTGATGGCTAATACCAGTTACTCAAAAAAAATGCAACTGTAGGCAAAATCCCAAGTTTTATGTCCTCAGTCATTTCCAATCTAAAATTTAAAATCTAAAATGGTATGACTTTTTTTATCTTAAAGTTTTTTGGGTTCGTTTAAGCTCAGGGTAAAAGGGTGAGCAATTTTTATAATTTAGAGATTTATCAAGAAGTTAAAAAGATATAGCAATGCTATTTTATTTGTGAACGGGCTTTGTTTTAATGAACCGCAGAGGCGCAGAGGGCGCAGAGGAAGAAAGCAGAGAGAAAGGAACTGCGTGCGTATAATAGCAAATACATTTTCCCAGAGTGGTTGGAGAATTGCTGGGCCCTATGATTCACAATATTCTGACACTGCAAAAAGCCGGAAAAGATAACCAAAAAATCCGCACGAAGAAGTGTTAGCTTTTACAGTCAGTGAAAATCGAGCAGTTTTAACTCTAAATCGCCGTCATTTTATCACACTGCACAGCTTACAGTCTGATCGTGCTCGAATACATTGTCTGTAGGGGAGAGGATGATTTAACAGAATCGCTGGTAACATTAATCAGGCTATTTCCTCACTTGAAACATTAACAGGTCAAGTGATTGGAGTCGATCGCACTCTCGGCGCAATCTATATCTTAAGCAATCGCCAAAAAGTAAACTACAGCAATCTCAATCCGAAAATCACTGCATCGGTTTGATTGCTGGCTAGATGCCATCGCCGATATTTCCCGCTGAAAAAACTTAGGAGGCGACTAAAACAGGAGACTCTGAAATCCGGCAAACATTGGAGACAGTTGGCTGCTGCGAAACGACTCGCACTTCGTGAGGATAGCGGGGACGCGGGTCATTTTCTAACCAGATGGGCGGTACCATCATCACTTCATAGTAAGCGATCTTATGCAAAACCCCTGGCTGGGACTTCAACTCCACTGTTAAGCCCGCTCGGTACTCAAATGCTTCTTCCCAGTCTAGGTTTTCATTCGTATCCATAGCGATCGCGCCTCTTAATCTTGTTTCTTTTGTCCATTGTAGAGCCCTACATAAAAAATTGGATACTTTCTGTTGCTTATGATACAATTTTTAACCTTATATGTTCTATCCCTGACAATTTGACAGAGAGGAGCAATTGTCAATAAGTAAATAGGATGATTTTGCTGACGGGTGACAAGCAAGCCCAAAAGGTAGGCTTGACAAGAGTTGGAGTTGATATGTTGCAAAAAAAATAAGGGCGATCGAACCCCGCAGACGCTTATGAGACAAAGGAAGATCATAGAATTTTAAGGATTGAAGTACAAACCTATTTTTGCCATCTTGTCTAGTGTTTTACAAATAAAGAAACCGGGTTTCTGGGATGAGTGAAAACTAAACTAATTTCACTTGGTTTTCTTCTTTGTTGCTGTCGCCGTATTTTTAGCAAGCGAGTTCCTTCTTCATTTCTTTTGGGCAGATGTCTAATACTCCAAGTAAAATATGGCATAATATAAATATTAGTTTCATAGCTTTGCACCTATGACCGCCCAAATCACCCTAAATCTGCCAGATGAAGTCTATCACCAAGCAGAATTGCTAGCGCT
Source organism: Microcoleus sp. M2_D5 (assembly GCF_036701935.1). Lineage (NCBI taxonomy): Bacteria > Bacillati > Cyanobacteriota > Cyanophyceae > Oscillatoriales > Microcoleaceae > Microcoleus > Microcoleus sp. M2_D5. The sequence goes on from NZ_JAUBRP010000074.1 coordinate 26,142, forward strand.
GCAACGCCACCGCACCGTGAGTGAGATTCTAGTAGAAACTCTGGAAAATTTTCTCTTACCAACCGCTAAACCAGTATCAGCACTGTCTGATTCAGAAGTAATCACTCTGACTCAACTCCGGCTGCAACCACTCCAAGAACAACGATTGAGTGAATTGCTAGACCGCCAACAATCCGGTACGATCGCATCTGTAGAACTGGCTGAATTGCAGGCCTTAATCCACATATATGAAACTCGACTATTGCGACAAGCTCAAGCGTTAAATGAAGCTGTGCGGCGCGGCTTGCTGGAACCATTAAAAGGATAAGGAAAATGGCGATTTCCGAACAAGTTAGAGCCAGAGTTCGCGCACAAGCTCAAAATCGGTGCGGTTATTGTCGCAGTTTACAAATGTATGTGCTGGGAATATTGGAAATTGACCATATTATTCCTAAAGCGATTGGCGGTACTGACGAGGAAGAAAATCTCTGGCTGGCTTGTAGTCTATGCAATAATTACAAAGGAACCCAAACTGACGCATTAGATCCGGTCACGCAAAAGCACGTTAAGTTGTTTAATCCGCGCACTCAACAACGGTCACAAAATTTTGCTTGGAGTGAAGACGCTACAGAAATTATTGGACTTACAGATTGCGGTCGCGCAACAGTCACAGCACTACAACTAAACAATCATATTGCTGTTACTGTCAGGCGTCAGTGGGTTAGTGCTGGATGGCATCCGCCAACAGACATTTCTCCTTAAAAGGTTTGAGGGTCACAAATGGTCGATCGCACATATGGCCTTTTTGGCGACTGAGGAGATTTTAGACCAGCGCGAGGTCAGAGATAGGGTGGGTGGTGCGATCTCGCAAATGATATAAAACTGACTGATTTAACTGAAATTAATACGCTCGTCAGTGCAAATTATGCAAAATAGAGCGATCGCACTTTCATCAATCCCGGAAAAAAGTGCGATCGCACTTTTTTCCGGGATTGAAAAAAAGGCGATGCTTTTTTATCCCTTCATTATTTACCAACGGCCTTCTGACTGTTGTTGGAACATACTTTTTGCAAGTTCCAGTATTTCCTCGTAGCTCATGTAGTCTTCTAAGCGTTCATGTAGCTCTCTTCGCTCATTTTTAGTTAGCTTGAGTTTTGCAACCACTTGCTCTACTTTATCTTTTGCTGACGCACGATTCTCAGTGCGATCCTCTTTCATTGGCTTGTTTGACATTTTATCTCTCCATTTCTAAACAAAACTCAGAACAAATTACTCCACGATCCGAGCCTATAACTCCTCTTCGTCTTTAGACCCGCCAGAGCCAAAAAACTGATCTGCTTCAAGGTTGGACTTGAAGTTTTTACAACGCTGTTTTATCAAATCTTCAAACCCTGCAAGCCTTCCCAGTTATTGACCGCTACCAACTTTAACAGTAATCCCTTCGATTAAATCTCCCATTCTTATTTGTAACCGACCACAAAGACGCATCGCCTCTATTGTTTCAGGGTCATCAGAACTGCTACCTCCGAAAATTATCGTTCTCATAATGCCTTGTTTGTGGGCAATATTTTCCTCTTCTGGTGTCAAAGTTATTTTGATATATGTTTCGTAGTAAGCTCCTCCCAAAGGTCCTTTTTTCTCTGTACGGTCAGCGGAAAATTTCATAGTCAACTCCTGTGGAATAATAGACCTTACGTTGTTAAAGCAAAAATATTTGATAATAACAACTGTTTTCTACCTTTTCAGGCATAGAGTGAGATAAAACTGGACTTATCTCACACTGTACTCAATCAACAAAAATCGTTTAGATATAGTACCCCTTGCCATTACACTTTTGGCAAACGGCCTCTCTAACAGCTTTTTCAGGCTTTATTTTTCCTGTTCCGCCACACGAAGGGCATTTTTTTCCATCTTTTGCTTCAAAAGCATTGGGGTCTCTGATGTCCGGGGGTTTCTCATTTGCCATGATGTAGATCCTGTAATTGTCGGCTGACTAATCAATAGAAAATAAAGCAGGTATCGAATCCTAAGTATGCTTGTTTTTACTATGTCGTCCGCTAAACTCAATACAATAAGTACAAACCATAGCTGCTTGAGAAGAATTATCCCAAACCCAACCAACAGGTCTAGCGTTAGAAACTTCTGGTTCAGAAGCATGATGAAAAGATACTTGTAGATTATCCTCTACGGCTACTATCCCTGAAGGAAGCGGGGCAAAGTCACCTGTTTCTGGATCGTGCATATGTGGCATAAACACACCTAAACCATATTCAGATAACTTCTTCAACATCTCTTGCACTTCGGGTGTAGCAATTGCCTGTTGAGCTTTTTCAACTATTTCGTTCATTTCACTTCTCCTACACAAGGTTTCTGGTTTGTCCGCAAGTCTTCTGAGTGGGTAGAACCCATCGGAATCTTGATTTACATGATTATCGTATAGCTAGTGATTTATCGGATAGAGGTTTCTTAAGGAAAAATATAGGATTTCCTTGTCCTTTACATGATTTCCTGATATGGCGTTCTCCCTTGGCAAGCGCCTCAAGGCTACCCGCGAAGCACTCGGATTAACCCAAGAGCAAGTTATTGAGCAATTAGAGCTGCGCTACGGGATAACCCTGAGCCAACAAGCCATCTCGTGTATCGAACACGGCAAGCGCAAAGTAGACGCCGAGAGGGAGCTACCCGCCTTCGCCGCCGTCTACAGCAAACCTATCGATTATTTCTACGAAACCTTGGAATTGCCCGCCACACCCCCAGCCGCACCCACATCCAAGCGCCGCTCAGCAGTCACCGTTGACATGGAAGCCCTTACTCACCGCGATAAGCTAGAACTAGCAGCAGAATTAATTCACAACGTTTTGCAACAAACCTAACTAATAGGGATATCGCCCTACAATATCAAATACATACATAATTCATAAATCAAATAAGCTGTATGACAATCCCAGAATTAGAAGCGCAACTCAATGCCTTAACGCCAGCAGAGAAAGCAGAAGCAATTCGCATCTTAACCCAGAGTCTGAAAAACAGCGGACGCCCGATTACAAAAACTCCCGGCGTGATGGGCGGCGACGCTTGTATTGACAATACTCGCATTCCCGTGTGGTTGCTCGCAAGCTATCGCAATGACGGCGCTACCGATGCTTTTATCCTAGATTGCTATCCCCATCTGAGTGCCGCTGATTTAGTAAATGTTTGGGCTTATGCTGAAGCTTACCCGGACGAAATTGAGGAAGCAATTAGACTGCAAGACGAGGCAGACGAGATTTTAGATACCTGAAAATATCCAATAAACCTATGGCGCGTATCTATGCAGACGAACACTTTCCCCGGCAAGTCGTGCAAAACCTGCGTTCTTTGGGGCATGATGTCTTGACTGTTCAACAAGCAGGAAACGCTGGACTACCTGATGAGGATGTATTAGCATTTGCGATCGTTGAAAATCGGGCTGTTTTGACTGTCAATCGGCGCGATTTCTTTCAACTGCACAAGCTGCAACCTGACCACTGCGGTATTATTGCCTGCACGCGAGATGACAATATTGCTAGACTGACGACTAATATTAATGATGCGATATCTATCGGTCAGACATTGACTGGAAAAGTGATCCGAGTCTATCGTTCTGGGCCGCCGTCTATATCTTAATTGCATTCAAGAGACCTTATGCCCTACTACACTCAAGCCGAATTTTAAGGACTGAAGTCCTTACTACAAACCTAAATTTGTACAGTATTTTACCAACAAAAAAAACCGGGCGGGCACGGCGGCACTGCCCCTACACCGTCCGGGTTTCTCGATGAGTGAAAACTACCCTAAAATCAAGTTGTCTTCTTCTTAGTCGCAGTCGCACTCGCCGTCTTTTTAGCAGTGGTTTTCTTCGCCGCAGTTGTCGTCTTTTTAGCAGTAGTTTTCTTCGCTGCAGTCTTCTTCGTTGCAGTTTCCGATTTCTCCGCAGTTGTCTTAGTTGACTTCTTGGATTTGCTGCTAGATTTTCCGCCGCCCGCCGCTTCCTTGGTTGCTAACAATTCCAGTGCTCTTTGCAAGGTGAAATTCTCCACAGATTCATCCTTAGACAAAGAAGCATTGATATCGCCGTGTTTGACGTAGGGGCCGTAGCGGCCGTCGTAAACATTGATCAATTCTCCCGACTCTGGATGCGCGCCCAATTCCTTCAAAGGTGTGGCAGATTTGCTGCGACCGCGGGCGGCTTTCGGCTGCGATAATAACTCTAAAGCCCGATCGAGCTCTATAGTCAAAACATCATCCGGCGGTTTGATCGATCGATAATCTTTCCCCACCTTACCCTGGTCGTGCACCACATAAGGCCCGTACATCCCCAAATTAGCTTGCACCTTCGCCCCCGTCTCCGGGTGAGATCCCAACAACCGAGGTAAAGTCAACAAACTCACCGCCATATCCAGCGTCACGCTATCCTTATCCGTTCCCTTCGGTAAAGAAGCCCGCTTCGGTTTCTTGTTCGTTTCCGAAACATCCCCTAACTGAACGTATGGCCCGTAACTGCCAATCAGCACATAAATCGGTTCCCCGGTTTCCGGGTGAAGACCCAATTTTTCCGGGCCTTCCGTTTTTTGCTTTAACAGAAAGTCAACTTTTTCAGGATCTAAATCTGCAGGCGTCAAATCTTGGGGAATCGATGCTTTTACCAGGCCTTCTTCGCTTTCAGATTCCAGGTATGCACCGAATTTGCCGATGCAAACTTTGGCAGAGAGATTTTCCAATACCACAGTTCGGGCAACTTTCGCATCAATCTGACTTTCCTGTTCTTTGACTTGGGTTGCGAGTCCGGTTTCCCCTATATAAAACTTTTGCAAATACGGCAACCATTTCGCCTCGCCGGTAGCAATTTCATCGAGGGTTTGTTCCATTCGGGAAGTAAAACCGGTGTCTACTAAATCAGGAAAATGTGTTTCCAATAAAGTCGTGACGGCGAAAGCAGTGAATGTGGGAATTAGGGCGTTAGCTATTAATTTCGCATATCCCCGATCGACAATTGTACCGATAATACTCGCATAGGTACTCGGACGGCCCACACCTTCGCTTTCCAACATTTTAACGAGTGAAGCTTCCGTGTAGCGGGCGGGAGGTTGAGTTTCGTGGCCAACTGCCTCTAAATCCTTACAATTAGGTTTATCCCCCACCTTCAGCGCCGGCAAAATCACCTCTTGGTCTTCCAACGCCGCATTCGGATCGTCGGAACCTTCCACGTATGCCCGCAAAAAGCCTGGAAAATCAATGCGTTTGCCGCTGGAACGGAAACCGGCATCTTCTACCTGAGTTAATACAGTGACGTGAGTTTGGCGGGAATCTGCCATTTGAGAAGCCACAGTCCGCTTCCAAATCAAATCATAGAGGCGGAAATCAATCCCATCCAATCCAGTTTGCTGCGGAGTCCGAAAAGTGCTGCCGGCCGGACGGATAGCTTCGTGGGCTTCCTGGGCGCCTTTGCTTTTCGTGGTGTATTTGCGCGGTTGGGGGCTGAGGTATTCGCTGCCGTAAAGTTGTTGCACGCAACTGCGCGCTGCTTCAAGAGCCTGTTCGGACAAATGCACCGAATCCGTCCGCATATAGGTGATAAAACCGCGTTCGTAGAGACTTTGGGCAATTCGCATGGTTTCCCGCGCACCCAGCCGCAGCTTGCGGTTAGCTTCCTGCTGCAAAGTCGAGGTCGTAAACGGCGGCGAAGGTTTCCGGGTGACTGGCCGTTCTTCGAGATTTGTGACAGTCCAGGGTTTGTTTTGAATGCGTGAAAGTAAAGCCCGCGCCTGTTCTTCGTTCAGCAAAAGTACGCGGCGGCCGGAGATAATTTGCCCGGTATTTTCATCAAAATCGCTGCCGTTTGCAACTTTCACATTGCCAACAGTTACCAGTTTGGCATCAAAGGAAATTTTGCCCTTTTCCAGAAGGGCTTTCAAATCCCAGTAGCTACCTTGGCGGAAAGCGCGGCGTTCGCGTTCCCGGCGCACCAAAAGCCTGACTGCGACTGACTGCACTCTACCGGCCGACAAACCCCAAGCGATTTTTTTCCACAGTAGCGGAGAGAGTGTGTAACCGACGAGTCTGTCGAGAATTCGGCGAGTTTCTTGGGCTTGTACAACTCGATTGTCGATATCGCGGCAGTGAGTCAAAGCATCGCGGATAGCTTCGCGGGTGATTTCGTGAAACACCATCCGCTTGATGGGCACTTTGGGTTTGAGGATTTGCAGCAAATGCCAGGAAATGCTTTCCCCTTCCCGGTCTTCGTCAGTGGCTAGAATCAGTTCTGTGGCGTCTTTGAGGGCGTCTTTGAGTTCTTTAACAATTTTCTTTTTATCTTTCGGGATGACGTAGAGGGGTTCAAAGTCTGCTTCCACGTTTACGCCCAGTTGCGCCCATTTTTCTCCTTTAACGGCTTCTGGTATTTCTTCGGCGGAGGATGGTAGGTCGCGGACATGGCCCATCGATGCCTCTACACGGTAGGTGGACGGCAGGAAGTTGCGGATGGTGCGGGCTTTGGTCGGAGATTCGACGATGACTAAGGTTGACATGGCATCTTTTAAATATGGATAGCAGCGCAGCTAGAGGGTCTAAATTACAGAGTGTAGGTCAGATGTCAAGGTTTCTTTCAACTTTGGGCGATTATTTTCAAACTACCTTAATTTTTAAGTTACTGCCGATCGGGTGGCAGGTGACAAGCTGATGGGATTTTACTGCTTTGGGGGCAGAGGCTGCGAATCGCGTCTCTACAAGATGCACGGGATGATGACCTGACTTTAGCAGAATTGTCGCTAACTGGATGTTGAGACTGCTGGATGCGGGCTGATGGTTCCTCAATCTAGTTGTAACTTGAAGCTTATGTTCGGGTTGGGGCGATCGATTTTAGATTTTAGATTTTAGATTTTAGATTTTAGATTGGGAAAGATTGACTGAGTACAAGTTTGGGACTATCGATTTTAGAT
>NZ_JAUBRP010000075.1:0-32635 GCF_036701935.1 Microcoleus sp. M2_D5
CCGCCCGTCCGTTTTGGACGGGCGGGACGCCCATCCCACTTTCAAGAGTGGAAGTTATTTAATTCTCATTCCTTACTTAAATGCGGAGATACAATTTACGTTGCGCGAGTCCTGAAAAACGTTACAGTAAGAAACAACTCGGAAATTGTAAAGGTTTGCTTGAAAGTTCGGCTGATGGGAGATCGGGAGAACCAGTCAATTTCTAATTTAGGTGAAGTGGGGAGTGCCGGCGATCGCCATACTGCATCAGAAGCACTGTGGCTGCGCGATCGAGCCTTGGCAGCTAGTAGCTGCGGCATTGTCATTGCTGACGCCAATGCACCAGATTGTCCCATAATTTACTGCAATCCGGCCTTTGAACGGATGACTGGTTACTGCGCCAGTGACATCTTGGGGCGTAATTGCCGATTTTTGCAAGGCCCGGATACCGATCGAACTACTGTAGCTAAGATCCGCGAGGCCTTGCGCCAAGGTATAGAAATCCAGACAACAATCAAAAATTACCGCAAAGACGGCACTCCTTTTTGGAGCAAATTGTCGCTATCTCCCCTGCGAGACGACAACGCTAATTTGACTCATTTCGTAGGGATTCAGTCGGACTTGTCCGAACGCATCTGTGAAGTACACGAAGCATTGCAGCAAGCTAACGACCAACTGCAAACGATTTTGGAAGCTGTTCCGGGAACAGTATCTTGGATTAGCTCGGATTTGCGCTATTTGGGGGTTAACCAGCACTTAGCCAAACTGCATGGTTTGCCGCCGTCGGCTTTTGTCGGTCAAGATATTGGTTTTCTGGGCGCTAGCTCGGATTTTAACTCTTTTGTGGTGGAGTTTTTTGCCGGCGACGCTACGGAAGCGGTTAAAGAACTCAACGTTAAGGTACAAACCGACGGAGGAGAGTCGGAGGGATACTATTTGATTGTGGCTCAAAAGTACGATCGGGGCAAAGCAGCTTGTCTGGTCGGCATTGACATTACCGAGCGCAAGCGGGCAGAAGAAGCTCTGGTGCTGACTCGCAAGGCGGTGGAAAGTTCGAGTGACGCGATCGGCATCAGCGATGCCAACGGCACTCACATCTATCAAAATCAAGCGTTTTCTCAGCTATTTGAGTGGGACACGGCAGAGGAATTTAAACTCGCCGGAGGTATACCGGCAGTTTTTGCTGACCCCGCAGTGGCTAGGGAGGTACTCGACACGATCGCCCTGGGTTATTCTTGGTTTGGTGAAATTACTAACCGCACTAAAAGCGGTGAAACTTTGCAAGTGTTGCTGCGGGCCGATGCTATTAAAGACCCTACAGGGAAAATTGTCGGTCTGATTTACATGAATACCGATATTACCGATCGCAAGCGCACCGAACAAGAGCTGCGGCAAAGCGAGAAGCGCTTTCGATCGTTGATTGAAAATGCTAGAGACATTATTGTGATTCTCGACGATAAAGGCTTTTGCCGCTATGTATCTCCTTCCCTAGAGCGGATTTTGGGCTACCCGACGGCGGAAGTCCTGGGCCGGTCTATTTTTGACTTGATTCACCCTGACGAATTGCTGATAGTGGATCAAGTGTTCAAAGGTGTCATGCAAATGCCGAAAGTTAGCCTGGGAATGGCGGAATACCGAGTGCAGCACAAGGAGGGTTCCTGGTGCGTGTTGGAAGCGGTGGCGACGAATTTGCTCGAGGAACCTTCGGTGCGGGGAATTGTGGTCAACTGTCACGACGTGACTGAACGCAAGCTGGCTGAAGAACAATTGTTGCACGATGCTTTGCACGACGCGCTGACGGAGTTGCCCAACCGCGCTTTGTTGACTGACAGGTTGGGGCAAGCTTTTGCCCGCGCCCAACGGCATCCAACCTATCAGTTTGCGGTGCTGTTTCTGGATTTGGACAGGTTTAAGGTGATTAATGACAGTCAGGGACACCGCACGGGCGATCGGCTGTTGGTGGCTGTGGCTCGCCGTCTCTTGACTTGTTTGCGGCCCGGCGATACGGTGGCTCGTCTGGGGGGAGATGAGTTTGTGATTTTGCTGGAAGAAATTAAAGGTGTTGATGAGGCGATCGCCCAAGCAAAGGCAATTCTCAAAACGATCGAACGACCGCTTTATTTGGAAGGTAATAAAGTTTTAATTACTGCTAGCATCGGCATTGCTTTGAGTACCGACAAATATCAGTGGCCGGGAGATATTTTGCGCGATGCTGATATTGCGATGTACCGAGCCAAAGCTCTCGGTAAAGCTCGCTACGAAGTTTTTACCAGTGCGATGCACACTCAGGCTGTGGCTTTGATGCACTTGGAACACGACTTGCGGGAGTCTGTTGAAGAACTAAATTTGAAATATTCGATAGTGGATTTCGCCTGTGGGACGGCGGCGGAAAACTCGCCGATGAGTGAAATCGATCGGAAATTGGAGCGTCCGAAGTCGCAATTGCCTACTTTAAAATTGGAATGTCCTTTTACTGTTTATTATCAGCCGATCGTTTGTTTGAAAACTGGCTCTGTTATCGGATTTGAGGCGCTGGTGCGCTGGCTGCACCCGGAACGTGGTTTAGTTTCCCCGATGGAATTTATTGCGATGGCGGAGGAAACTGGGTTAATTATGCCTTTGGGTTTGTGGGTTTTGAACGAAAGCTGCCGCCAAATTATTCAGTGGCAGAGTTTGAATTTACCTGTGGGAAATTCGCGGCTGACTGTAGCAGTAAATCTCTCCGGGAGGCAGTTTTCAGAACCGGAATCCATCGAGCAAATTAAGCAAGTTTTGCAGGAAACGGGTGTTGATGCTCGCTGTTTGAAGTTGGAGATTACTGAGAGTGTGGTGATGGAAGATGGGGAAGCGGCGGCGGCGATGCTTTCGCAGTTGAGAGATTTGGGGATTGATTTGTGCATTGATGATTTTGGCACTGGTTATTCGTCTCTGAGTTATTTGCACAGGTTCCCGATTAATATTTTGAAGGTCGATCGCTCTTTTGTCAGTCGCATTGGGGAAATGGGCGAAAATTTGGAAATCGTGCGGGCGATCGTCATGCTGGCCCGCAGTTTGGGGATGGAGGTAGTGGCAGAAGGTGTCGAAACCGCCGTCCAATTGGCTCAAATGCGGTCGATCGGCTGCGAGTACGGTCAGGGGTACTTTTTCTCTAAACCTCTCGATAGTGAGGCAGCTACAGCCTTGTTGAGGCGATCGCCCAAATGGTGAACTGAACTAAATATTTAACCGGATCAAATTGCTTGATTGTCAATAAGGGCGATCGATCTTTTCGTACTCAATGCCTTGAGTGTTAAAATCAAAATTGAGTATAATAGAAAACTATCGAGATAGGTAAAAATATATGTCTCAATCTGTTGTGCCAGCAGTCGAAGAAAAACAGATCGATACTTCGCTGACATTAACTTTTGAAGAGTACAGAGTTTATCAAAGCAATGACGATGTACAATATGAATTGTACAAAGGCAAATTAATACCGATGGCAACGGCTAGCGCATTACATACAAGCATCTGCGAATTTTGGGTTTACAAATTGCAGCGTTACCTAGCTGAACATAATCTGGATTTAGTCGTAAAAACTTCTGTAGGAGTCAGAACAGAAGATGCGACATCGCGAATTCCCGATGTGGTTGTCTGCACAGAAAGCTTGTGGCAACAAGCTCTAGCAAGGCCTGGTTCCGGCATCTTAGACTTGAGCGAAACACCTTTATTTGTAGTAGAAGTAGTGAGCCAAGATCGGCGAGCAGATTATGTACTTAAACGAACAGAATACGAACAGGCTAGCGTGCCGGAATATGTGATTGTTGATCCGACACAAAACAGACAGCGGGTGCGAGTTATGGCATTTCCCGAAGGTGATGACGTTTATACACAGGTAGATTACTTGCCGGGTGAGGAAATGGTATCTGTAGTATTTCCCAATCTGAGATTATCAGTCAATGAAATTTTAGATCCCCCATTGGTAGAAGGGTTAATTAAGGCAGAACAAGCTCAATTGCAGAAAGCTGAAAGGTTGGCGGCGAGGTTGCGGGAATTGGGCGTAGATCCTGATGCTGTGTAGGAAATTGGATGAAGTACGCGCGAGCGAAGCTATCCCCCAGGGAATCGCCCTTGACGTATCTCAATCATCTAGCGGCAAATCGCGCAGGAAATAAAAGCGATCGCGCCCTAAATCCTCGCCTTTAATTCGCCCTAAGTAACCCGTCAAAGGTGAGGAAAGTTCTATTAAAATTTGGTGCATTTCTTCATATGTTAAAGGTTGGGGCGACATAGAAAAGGCATAAGCACCGTGAAGCTGATTAAATTCAACGCTTGTTGATTTTGTTCTTTCCAAAAAGTCTTTGACTAGCTGAACTATGTGCGATCGCACTTTAAGCTTTTCCCGCACCTCGTCAATATAGCGATTAACCTTAGCATCGGCTTCCTCACCAAACGGCTGTTGTTCCAAACAAGGTTTTAACTGTAATAAATCGATCGAACCTGGTTGCTTAGCTTTCAATTCAACTAATCTTTGCAATGTTTCCGGGCGAATTACATTCATTTTACTACCAATAGCTGCTTGATTAGCTGGATTAGTTAAAGGCCCAGCCGCCAAAATAATTTTAACCGATCGCTCGAACTTATCTTGACCCAAGTGAGTCAAGCCTAAATGAACCAATTGAGCGGTGACACTATTAGGTACACTTTCATGTTTGCTAGCTTTGCACTCTCCCGCTACTGGATAGGGAGTCTCGCAATAAAAGTCTAAACCACCAGCGCCGCCTGTTGATTCTGGATTGAGACTAGCTTTCGGATTGGTGTTAGAATTGGCAAAACCTAGCTTGATAAAACTTTTGCGGACTAACTTTTCAAATGTATTACCATCGCTAGAATTGCCAATTTGTGCGATCGCACTTATCCATGCTAAATCCGGGTCTGGTTGTGTTGTGGGTAATTTTTCCGACCAACCTAGAAACATTTTAATTTCTGCGTCTAGTTGTTTGGCTTTTGGGTTGGTGGTGGATAAATGCACTAATGCACTTTGCAACTCTTCCAATTCTGAATGTTCAGGAGGTTCTAGTTTTTCCAGTTGTTGACGGCGTTTGGCAAAGATAGACTCGCTCAACACTGGCGTTGAATCAGTAACAGTTAGGGATTTTGGCAAAGATACAAAATTGCCGCTGGGATGCACAGACATTTCCAGCGGCTGAGGTAGCAGATAAACGCGAAGATGAGTTAGAAAAATATTACGTCGTTGCAGGAGAGTTTGCTGTAATGCCTCTGTTGTCCAGACTGTTAACTGCGACACAGCCTCTAATGATTCTGGATCGTTTAGTATTTGACACCATTCGCATTTAGCCCAAGCTTTTATCAAAATCGTCTCAGAAGTTAACTGAGAAAATGAAGTTTTAGCAATTGGTAAAAAACTCGATCGGTAGTATTGCTGATGGGGGAGCAAATTAATCGAGATATTGGCTGGATATAGGGCAAATGACCTACCAGGCTCGATGAAAATTCGAGGCATGGCTGCAATCACTCGCCCTTCGATTAAGGCTTCCACATCTGGGGCAGGTAACTGCAAAGCCGTATCAACAAAAACAGAATAACTCATCCACTTATTGACCTAATAATTTATCAAGTGCTTCGTCGAGGTTGTTAATTTCCGTTGTATCAGGCAGGAAGGTATTTTCAGCCATACTTTCTTCATCCAGTTCAGCCATCTCACATCCATCCAGTTCAGCCATCTCACATTTCTCAAGCAACTCATCAGGAATCTGACCCCACTGAGCGCTAAGCAACCCATCAGGAATCTGACCCGACGGAGCGCTAAGAATTTCATTAATTAAATAATTTTCTTGGGTAAGATTTTTATGAACAATAAACTGCTGTATTTGCTCTTCTGTTACCTCGTAATCTTCGCGAGCCTTGTTGACAAAATAAATGGCTAATAAAGGCTTGATATCTTCACTTGTGAGTTTGACAAATTCTCCACCTAGTTCTGGAGAAAGAAGTTGGTCTAAACACTGTTTGCCTACAGTATTCGACTTAACATCTGTAGAACGAACTAAACAACCACGAGTCATATCAAACTTTTGATACTGAATTAACCGCTTTAATGCCGCGGTCACAAATTTTGCTCGCGATTCTTGAACTACTGCTACTACTATCTTGACAGACCGTCCATTTTCTTTACCTCGAATTCTAAAGTGGAGATAACCTCTGTCTGCCGCTCTAGTTTTTACTTTTTCAATCTCCTCAACTTGCACTTCTTCCAAAATCTCGCCTTTTACTGAAAGGAAGCCAAAATATAGAGCCTCGGCTAAAATATCGCTATCGTCAAAATATTTCTCTATTGTTGTCTCAAGTGCATTTAGTTCCTTGTTAAATGCAAGTTCAACTTGATGGAGTGGATCTGCTGCTGTTGGCGGTTGAGGCTCACCAGGCACTTTCCAATTCTTAGCACACTCCTCTAAAACCTTTCTGACAATTAACTTTTCTTTGCCCAGTTCTCTCAGTTCAGCTTCATCAAAAGGATAAACGGAATAAGGTGGAATTAAACTTTTACTGTCATAAAATTCTTGGAGCCATTGAGAAACTAGAGTCACTACATCATCAGCATTGAGATACTTTAAATCAAAAATCTTTTCACCCATTCTAGCTGTGACTGACTCTGCCTGCGGTAATGCTCTAATGTTAAACCAAGTTTCATCAAACATAGCTGTCATTAAGACACCTCGTTTTATTTTACCGTACAGGTCTTTTACTAAGAGTGCGACGACCTGCGCCCTGTTGAAACCAGCTTCATTCCGATCTACACTCTCTAACTCATCAAAGCCAATTACTAGAGTTCTGTAATCACCGATTAAGTCTAAAATTTGGCAAACAGTCTGCAATGCTTCGCCTTCTTTATCCTCTTCTGTAGAATTTGGTAAACCCATTGCATCAGCTTGTCCCTGTGCCAAGGCTTTTCCAGACAGCCAGTTGGTTGCAAAGCTCACTTTATCTGAAGAAAGTGTCCACAGAATAGCCTGGATCAAATAAGGATTTTCGATGTTTGACTTGACTTGAAGCACTTTTTCAGTTAAGCGATCGACTAATTTAGGATTTTTAGCCAATGCCCCCGAAAATTGCTTGACTAAATTTTGAGGTATGTGATTTTTTCCTAATGCCTCATTTATCAAAGCAGTTGCTAATTCTTGCCACTGCATTACGCCTTCGTTACCAATCTGTTTCAGGCTTAAAGACAAAGTGTTTAGAAAGTTAGCGTTGACTCGGTTTAAGTTTCCATAGTCTACGTCGCTCATATAAACAAAGAAAGAACCACCTTCTTCTAGAAGGCGGGTGCGAATCCGACTCATTAAGTGGCTTTTTCCTAGACCTTTTTCAGCTCTGATCGTGATACCACTAACTGTGCGATACCCGGCACGAATTTGCTCGATTGCTTGAAAAACACCATCAGAGGCATGAGCATTGATAGAAGGAACATCAGGAAAACTTGGCTTCCATATATCATTGCTCCTGACTATTAACGATCTGTCAAAAGGGTTTTGACTTGAAATAGCTTGATCGAGATATGCGATTGAGGAGTGAAAGTCATTCATCGTTTTGTGTGAGTGTGAAGATAAAGGAGCGAATGCACTACTAACTCAAATTAATTAGGTTAAACGCTTGACATAGCAGCGCAAACCGTTCACTTTTGTAGTGATAGAATCTTCGATTTTGTCGGGGGCGCTGTCTTCTACACTGCCGCCTATTAGCTGAAAAATATCCTTAGCCTGCATTTCCAACAGCCACTCATTGAACTCCGATCGCCCTACCCTTTCCCCGATCGCCCGACGCATCCGATAAATCGGCACTAAATCGTCTAAGTTATAATCCCGGTTCAAGCTGTCATACACATCGATCGCCACAGCCTTAAAATCTTCATAGGATGCGATCGTCCCTACATCCCCCTTCGCTTTCTCAACCCGAACACTTGCCGCACCATCCTGATGCCGAATCCACTTCAACAAAGAATTTCCCAGCCGAGTACCAATTTGAGAACCATCAAACTCAAACAGAGAATCCTTACTTTTCAAGCCTTCCGCTAAAACTTCTTTCCCCTTCGCCGTCAATTCCACCAGCGTCACCCGATTTACCAGCGAATACTCGATCGCCCCAGTCGCCTGTAACTCGCCCAGCACTTCCACATATCTCTGACTCGTCTCATTAGTCCGCACAATCCGCTTAGTCAACTCCCCCTTTTTCACCTTCATCTTCCCGCCGCTCAAATCCCACAAATTCAGCAGTACCCGAACTTTCGCCTTCGCATCCCACACCGCTTGCTCTTCCGGTGTCAAAGTTATAGGCACCGCAACTTCACTTTTCTCAGACATATCCATACCTTTAAATACTTGTTTTTACTTTTAAATTTTACCAGAAACCTTGCTGAGAAACATTTAAACTTTTCCGCAAGCACGCGGGCGAACCTGCGAATAACTTATGCTTATTTCATTGTTAAATAATTTTGTCACTCATCACCACAGTAAAATTCGATTACCAAAAAGATGAGGATTGACTAAAAACTTGTGAATTGATAAAATAAAATGTTTGATACATTATCGCAGTTCAAATTCTCTGCACCAAATGCGATCGAAACATTTTTAAGCACAGCTCGCTAGGCTCTAGCAACCTCAACAAATGTAGCGCTCCCAACCGCACCTAATAACCCGGAAACTAGCCTAACTGCGACTTTAGTTCAATGCTCGATTCTGCCTTTAGAAAGACGAATGCAACCTAAACATCTTGTTACATTGCAATGGCAATCAAAACATTGAACAACAATTTACCCATGAAAACTATTCCAGACCAAATTTCCAACATCAAAGACAAACTTCCCGACTTTACTCCCACCCCTCCCGGTTTAAAAGCTCAAGCATCTAGCCACGACCTCAAAGCCCGTTTAGATTGGGGCGAACCCGGACTCACAATCATCGACGCTCGTGATTTTGAAAGCTTCACCAAAAGCCACATTACCGGCGCGGTAATGATGCCAATGGACGAATTAGTTGAGCGCGCACAATCGAGTTTAGAACCCATCCGCGACATCTACATCTACGGCGAAAACGACCAACAAACCGCCGAAGCTGCCAATCTTCTCCGCGCAGCAGGCTTTCAAAAAGTAGCCGAACTCAAAGGCGGAATTCCTGCTTGGAAAGCCATTGACGGCCCCATCGACGGCGCTGCCGAACACGATACTCCCGGCCCCGACGCTTACAACGTTTTCTCTCGCTTGCAACACCACGCAGAAGCGCAGAAAATCAACAAATAATCACACCGAATACCTAGATACCCGACTTATTGAAGAAGTTGGGTATCTAACCAAATAATTTGTTTGTAGTAAGGAATCGAGCTCTCTCTTAAAGCTTGCAGTCACTAAGCACTAAAGTCCTTACTACAAACTTAATTGCGATCGTATAACCGGACTAGATATTAACACTCGCGAACCCAAAAAGTGCTTTAACAGGCTACTTATAGCGTAAAGTGAACAATGCACATCCTACATAAACAAGTGTGTGTATCCAACACTCGTTAACACTCTTTCCTCGCGTCCAAAAAGGCTTTGACTTCCCTTAAAACTTGCCGATTCCCATCAAAAGTAATCAGCTTAACAGCATCCTCAAAGGAACTCCAGGCCGAATTTTGAACTTCCTCTACTTGCAACTGAACTTCCATTGAATTTACAAAAGCCAAAAAGTAAGTAACAGTCTTTTCAATTGATTCTCCTTCCTTCGCAGAGGAATAATGTTGCACAGAACTAGGCTTCCCTTCCTTAACAAAGGAATAACGTTCCACAAAACTAGGCTCCTCAAGCACTTCACAATCGCGGATGCCAGTTTCTTCCTCCAACTCCCGCTTCGCCGTTTCTAGGGCCGATTCTCCCTGATTCGCGTGACCTTTAGGAAACGCCCAATGTCCCGCTTGATGTTGAATCAATAAAAACAAAATATCAGTTTCAGTCGCAAAAACTGGCACAATGCCAAAAGCTTCATCTTTCATCTTTTTACTGACACGATTTTACATATCAAAACTAATATTACCACCCCAACCGAGTCGGCTGTTCATAAACGCGCTTCAAAGTATTGACATCCCTAGCCGAAATAGGCGGAGGATTTCTCACATGAGAAAAATAAAGCACATCAGTTTCCATCAAACTGTGGCCCCAAATTCCCAAAGCGTGACCCAACTCGTGCCGCGCCGTCGCCGGAATATACTTACCCACTTGAGTCGGATTCAAATAAACCGAAAACCGATGAGATAAGACAGTTTTATCGCCATCGCGACGGGCATACAATTCATAGGTAGCCTCTCCAGAACGCGATCGCAAAACCCCTTGACGCAAAGGCGGAGCCCGACGTAAAATCCTAATATCAGCCACCTCCGAACTATCCACCACTTCCAAAGGCAAATAAACCCCCCATTCCCGCACCACATCCAACACAGCCGCCACCCATTCTTCAGACTTATTAGCATCAACTGGACGCTCAACATAAACCTGAATCGGAAACTTCGACCACAGCAAATGACCGAAACTCGGTGGCTTAACCTGGTCAAAATAATCACCGCTATCAGTGGAATCTTGCCAATTAGCCAGCGTTGGCGGCAAAGGATGAACCTGTGGAGGCGGAAAACTATTGGGGAGAGAAGAAAGACTTGCAGCCGGAGTATTAACCTGACTAAAAATTATTAGGCTAAAACAACATAAAGCCAATCCCAAACCAGCCAGCAATCGAGGTTTTACCGTAACTTTCCACAACCGCATTCTTGCAACCGCAGATAGACGAAAATAAACGCAGATGAACTTGATATTATCTGCGTCTATCTGCGTTCATCTGCGGTTAAAAATCCAAATCTTATAACTTAGGCGCCAACCAACCAGCACTCAAAATCACAGTCAAACCCATAAAAACAATAGACAGACCCCAAGTAATCCGGTTCAGACTTGTTTCTGCACTCTTGGCGCTGGTAAACAATTGAGCTTGTCCGCCAATTCCTCCAATACCATCGCCTTTAGGACTGTGCAGCAACACAAAAATCACAAGTCCTAAAGCAGACAAAGACCAGATAACTTGTAACACAGAAACAATATCCATAATCAGGGGTAATTGGTAATTAGTAATCGGTAATCAATCATCATATCAAATTCGGTCGATCGCGCACAAACTCGCTTAGGGGCACGGCAGTACCCATTGTTGTCAATTAAGCTGTTAGTCCGCCAGTCCGCCAGGGAATGAATTCCCTGTCTAATAGCCCAAGTCCTCGCTATGAGGACTCATGAGTTTAAAAATTTTTCTTCTCAGTCCTCTTGAGAGGACTTTCGCTATGAGGCAGGGGTTTCAACCCCTGTCGGACTATGGGTTATACCTTAATTTGACAACAATGGACACGGCGCCGTGTCCCCACCTTTAGCGAGATTTCGGCCAGCCTTGCTACAAGCGGACTCGTACCGGAGTGCGATTGGCGCGAACTTCAAACTCAGCCGATCGTATCATAGAGCGTCCAGTCATCTCCGGGGGCTGAGGCAACCTCAACAGCTCCAGAATCGTCGGCGCAATATCCGCCAAACAACCATCCGCCCTCAGAGGAACATCCGTTCCGTGACCCGGAATCTTCCGACCTTCGCCTTCTACCAGAATAAACGGCACGGGGTTAGTAGTGTGAGCCGTCCAGGGATTTCCGTCCTCATCAAACATCTGCTCAGCATTTCCGTGATCCGCAATAATAATTGCCGTTCCCCCAGCTTTACTAATGGCGCTCAACAGCCGCCCCAAACATTTATCCACAGTTTCGATCGCAATTATCGTCGCATCCATCATCCCCGTATGACCAACCATATCCGGGTTAGCGTAGTTAATCACCATAAACGAATAGATGCCTTTTTCCAAAGCCGTCACCACCCCATCCGTCACCAAATCCGCCGACATCTGGGGCGCCTCATCGTAAGTCGCCACCATCGGGCTCTGCACCAACTCCCGGTGTTCCCCGATAAAAGGCTCTTCGAGACCCCCATTAAAAAAATAAGTCACATGAGCGTACTTTTCAGTTTCCGCCGTCCGCAACTGCTGCAAACCGTGCTTAGAAATCACCTCGCCCAGAATATTGTTCAAATTCTGCGGTTCAAAAGCCACCATTACCGAGAGTTTCGGGTCGTACTGAGTAAAAGTCGCAAACGCCAGCGGCTCAATTAACTGCCGTTCAAACCCCTTAAAATCGGGAGATACAAAAGCCTGAGTCAATTCTCTAGCCCTGTCCGGGCGAAAATTGAAGAAAATTAGCCCATCCCCGGATGCCACGGCTCCCCGCGCAATTCGAGTCGGAACTGCAAACTCGTCGGTCACTCCTTCAGCATAAGAGGCCTGCAACACATCCACAGCCGATCGACCGTCAGGAGCACCTTCAGTCGTCATCACCTCGTAAGCGCGCTGCACCCGATCCCAGCGCTTGTCCCTGTCCATCGCGTAGTAGCGGCCGCTGATGGTCGCAATCCGACCCACCCCGACCTCTGCGATATAACTTTCAATCTTGCCTAGAGCTTCGACACCCTCTTTCGGAGTAGTATCGCGACCGTCTGTAATGGCGTGAATGCAAACCTCAGAAATTCCCCGTGCCTTTGCTAATTGCAGCAAACCCTTAATATGACTGAGATGGGAATGAACTCCACCTTCAGAACAAAGACCAGTCAGGTGCAGCTTGCCGCCCGCGGCGCGGACTTTCTCGCAAAGCTCAACCAGCGCTTGATTGTTGAGCAAAGAACCGTCTTCGACGGCATCCGAGATCCGCACCAACTCTTGAGGAACGACGCGGCCCGCGCCCAGATTCAAGTGACCAACCTCTGAGTTACCCATTTGCCCGTGTGGCAGCCCTACCGCCCGACCCGAGGTTTTAATCAGAGTTCTAGGATAAGCGGCCCAGAGACTGTCCATCACGGGTGTTTTTGCAGTAGCGATCGCATTTCCGTCTTTTTCTTCACGATAACCCCAGCCGTCTAGAATAATCAGCACTACAGGAGATACAGACGCTTGTGCCATGCGAATACCTTATTTACAATAGTTAATTTCTCGATCGTCATGATTTCCGATTTTGCGGAACATCTGCCGCTAATCAGTTTACATATTTTCTAGGCTCCGGCTGAACACAGCCCACCAAAATTCCCTCAGCCACAGCATTTTGGGAACTAATCTCGACCTGCTTTGGGAATTGTTTAATTGATTGCCTTGGCTTGTACTGTGAATCGTTGTCGGAGACTGTTACCGATCTCACCAACAGCAGCCGTGCTTTTGTGGCCGGATTTCACGGATAGTTTAACCGTCGGTGGCTCTTGAAACACTAAGAACCATACCACACTTGGTTGCATTTTGCTACCGCCTCAACCAATAAATTTAAAAGCCTGGACCGGGTTGCGAATAACTGTAAAGGACACGAGTTGAGCAAAAATCGGTTTCCGACTCAGCTCGCTCTCAGCGGACATAAAATTATACAACATCTTTTTTAATTTTGACATCGTAATTGCCAAAGAAATCGTGGCCGAGCAGACCTATTGGCATTTGTTTGGCGATCGCCACTTCGACATTTTGGATCGCAGCACCCCCAACCCGAATCGATCGCACCACGCCGATCGGGAACTCGACAACGCTACCGTAAGCGATCCCCGCTCTGATGGTACGCACCGGCCTCACTCGCGCGTGCAGTAGCCATCCGCTGAGAAATCAAAGTGCCGCTCGCCCCGGTATCGAGAATCACCTCAAAAGTCTTGTTGCCGTTAAATACCACATCAATCACCGGCGTCCCGCCAGCGCGGCGCTTGATTTTAGCTTGAAATACCTGTGGATTCCGTCATGAAAGACTTACCCAAAACTACCCATAATTAGACAGTTTGGTGCTTACTTCCTGCTTCATCCAGAACTGTCGGCAGCACTCTGTCCACAGGCATTCCACGGTCTAACTGACCGCTGTTTCCAAATTCATGGAAGCGTTTAAATCTCGGTATGTCGAACAACGACCGCCACTGATATCCTAACCCGCTCCCAAAAACCGATCGCCCGATCCCCAGATCGGAATCATCAGGAAAACTTGGCAATTTTCAAGCGATCGCATAACATCGAACACAGATAAACTTATAAACGGCAACAGCCTGTAATTGCAGAGCCTTGTTGCATATCTTGAAATTAAGCATTTGGGGGCGATCGGCAATGCACAAACTTTTATATTTTGCAACTATAGGACTACTAGCTTTCTCGATCGGAGGATGCGGTGGCGAGGGCAGCAACACAGGCAGCCCCAGCCCCAGCCCCAGTGCAGCCTCTCCGTCTCCGGCCGCCTCTGCCAGCCCCACCCCAGCAGCTCAGGCTTTCCCGTCGCCAGTAGTAGCGGCTCAGCCTCCTGGGTTAATTCGATCGACCAACCCCGACGAACGAGCGAGACAGGCTCAAACAAATATCAGCGACAACAATGACAGGAATCCCACGCTTCCGCTTCAGCCGGTGCCCCAAGGCCCTGTGACAGCTAATCCTTCTGGGTTAGATCCCTTTGGGCCGCTGCCGCCGATCGTATTACAAATCCCTCCAGGAGCCAACGGAGCGGGTGGGACAACATCAGAACTCCCCAAACTGCCACAGCGACAAGTGGCAGTGCTACCCGAACTTCCCGAGTTATTGGCTCCGCCCCCAATTAACAGGCCTAATCAGACGGTTGCTCTCACCAGCCCACCCAGGGGCGATCGAGCCGGCACTCAGCAAGTACCAGGTAGAGCGCGAGGCTCTTTACTTCCCGGAGGTGATGGGGGGCAAATTGGCTCGCCTCCCATAGTTCCAGGGGGAACTCCTCCTCGGTTAGGTGGCGGTGGCGGTGGCAGAAATGGTTCCTTACCCGGAGGCACCGGGGGACAAATTGGCTCGCCACCCCAAGTTCCGGGGCTAAATGCTCCTCGGTTAGGTGGCGGTGGCAGAAATGGTTCTTTACCCGGAGGCACCGGGGCGCAAATTGGCTCGCCGCCCCAAGTTCCGGGGTTAAATGCTCCTCAGTTAGGTCGTACTCGTACATCCCCGCCTGGACTCGAACCCATTGCAGCCAGACCCATAGGAGTGCCGGATCTGCCGGAACTGCCAGTAGACAAGCGCCCCCCCCAATGGAGAGACCCCAATGCCAGGGCAAGAATAGGTACTGGCACCCGTCCTCCTGGAACTACTGGACCAATAGCAAGTAGACCCCAAGATGCGCGGAATCCGCAGCCTCGCCGTCCAGCACCCCCGCGCCCGCCCCAACCAATAGCAGCGAGACCCATAGGAGTGCCGGATCTGCCGGAACTGCCAGTAGACAAGCGCCCGCCCCAGTGGGTAGACCCAAATCCGCCTCCACCTCCCGTCATCCCAGTAGTTCCGCCACCGCCTTCTACTGACCTCGCTACAGGCACTGAAGTCAGCGGGGTGGTAAAAGTCGGGAACGAGACGCAAGTGATTGTCAAAGTACCGAATGAACCAACTAGCCGATATGTCAAAGTCGGGCAGCGGTTGTCTAACGGGCAAGTGTTGGTGAAGCGGGTCGATCTCAAGCAAGGAGCCGATCCGATCGTGATTCTGGAGGAAAACGGCGTTGAGGTAGCCAAAGGTGTTGGCGAAAAACCCGCAAGTCGCCAACCACAACCGGCAAATGCAGTTATTAGCCGTCTCCCAAATCCGAATAGCTCAGCGCGACGCTGACAATTGACAGTAAAGCAGGAAAAATGCTAAAGGCAAAAACTCTAATTTTTGCCTTTTTGCATTTAGGGCAGATATCGAACCTGAAGGTAAAATTAGTAAAGGGATTAAAAAATAGAGGACTTTTCAGCGAGTATTAGCTTCTAGAAAATCCATATTAGTAATTGAAGTTAAAGGAGATCGATCGTGCTCAGTTCAATTCAAAAATTAGGGATGGTGATATTAGTTGCTTCTTGTACCGGCAGCGCCACTAATCTCTTGAATCCCCAGCCATCAATAGCTCAACCAGCACCAGAAGAAGGAAAACGCTCTCCCTTCTGCCAGGGAAACCCTCCTACCGGAAGAGTAAAATGCAATTACGAGGGAGGCGATAACTACGAGGGAAACTTCGTCAACGGCCTGCCCGACGGCACTGGAGTCTACGTGTACGCTAATGGCGATCGCTACGAAGGAAATTTTCGGAATGGAGTGCCAAACGGTAGAGGGACATTCATTTTTAAAGATGATGCCCGCTACACAGGCGTGTTCCAAGACGGCACAATGAGATCTGGGACGGTCGTTTTCCCCAACGGCGAGCGCTACGTGGGAGACTTCGCAGTCGTCAGGAACGTTCAGACTGATGCCATTAGCAGCCAACCATCAGGGCGGGGTCAATTTTTTTATACCAATGGCGATCGCTATGAAGGACAATTCTTTGCAGGCTCACCCTTTGGCCCTGGGGTATTGGTGCGGGTAGACGGCACTCGCTGTTCCGGCAGATTTTTTAATCAAGAACTAGACGCTAGTGTCACCTGCACTTTCCCTAACGGGACGCGCTATGAAGGAGAATTGCGAAAGGGAGTGCCTCACGGTGTCGGGACGATGATCGATGCTAGAGGTAGGCGCTTTCCGGGGGTATTTCGCAACGGCAAGCCCGGAGTTTCGTAAAGGATAAATGATTGAGGTTTTCAGCCAACTTTTGACAACAAATGGGACAAAAGACAAAGGACAGAAGCAGATAATATCTAACAGCGCACAGGAGAAAGTTGATTGATGATTTCCCGTTCTTGGACCAGTAGAATCGCTTTATTAGTTGCATCAGTGTTGGAAATTGGTAGTTGCGCGACTTATCCCTTGCCCTCAATGGCGCAAGGAACAGAAGCTAAAACCGGTCGCTGCGTGCCAGCTATCGCTACAGGTAGAGTTAGGTGCGATTATGACAGCGGTGATAGCTACATCGGACAGTTCGTTAACGGTTTGCCCAGCGGCACTGGGGTATACATATATTCCAACGGCGATCGCTATGAGGGGCAGTTCCGTCTGGGCAAACCAAATGGCCGAGGACAATTTATATTTAAGGACGACGCCCGCGTCGAGGGTATATTCCGAGATGGCAAAGTTAGTTCCGGCACAGCTATTTTTACTAATGGCGATCGCTATGTGGGGTCGTTTTCTCTCGATCAAAAAGTAGGCGTGCCCACGGGACAAGGGCAATTCATTTTTGCCAATGGCGATCGCTTTGTGGGTCAATTTTTAGGGGGGAAGCCTTTAGGTACGGGAGCGTTCACCCGCGCTGACGGCAGTCGGTGTTCGGGACAGTTCTATACTCAAGAACTTGATGGCAGGGGTAACTGTTCGTTCTCCAACGGTATCCGCTATGAGGGAGAGTTACGCAAGGGATTGCCTCACGGCAAAGGCACAATTATCGATACCAGAGGCCGGCGAATTCCGGGAGTATTTCGCGACGGGCAGCGGCTAGAGCAATAAACGGGGAATAAGTGCGATCTATTAGTAAGGGCAGGTTGATGGCTAATGTTTTTTGCACAAAACCTGCCATTGCTAGGGTTTAAAGTCAAAACTATTGATAATGTATGACCGGCTTTTTCTCAACCGAATTGCTAATGTTAAATATCCACTTAATCGAGTTAAGGGAGGCGTTTTGATATGACAACTACTGCTTCTGCTTCCGGGCGCACCGGCCAGTTTCCCTTCGACTTTGCCCCGCAGCGGACTCAAGATGCTGATTTGTTGCGACAACTCAATTTTGTGCCCGGTTTGAAGGAAGTCTTGACTTTGCGCCAAGTTCATGCTTTGGAACACGCTACGGTTTGGGTACTAAGCCAATCGTTTGGTGCGACGACAGCAAGAACCGATAATGAGTTATTGGGCGGGATGTCCACAGACCAAGGGTTTTTTCTTTATGGCCACGTTAACATCGCACAGTTGCGTCAGGCAGTGCGCGAGGCTTTGCAGCGGATTGCCAGCGGAGAGTGGGATTTAGCTGTACATCCCCGCTGCGGCACGAATTTGTCGGTGGCAATGCTGCTAACGGCAGGACTTGCTGTTGGCATCAATTTAGCCCTGCCTCGCGGGCCCATTCTGCAACTGTTCGGTTTGGGTGCAGCGGCTGCGGCTGCGGCTCAGTTAGCCCCTGATGTGGGAGCTCTGGCTCAGCGGTACGTGACAACTGCTATTCCGTTTAATTTGAGTGTGGTTGATATTACTGTAAGTCACGACTTCTGGGGACGCGAAGCTCATTTTGTGCGGGTGCGTTGGGTTGAATAGTTGCACAGTATCAAGGGCGATCGATATATCTAACTCATCTGCGTTAATCTGTGTTTATCTGCCTGTATCTGCGGTCAAAAAAATATAATTTTGCAACCGCAGATGACAATGGATAAACGCGGATTCACGCAGATGAAGAGCATAGATATCTGAATAATTCCACTCCTAACAGATTTGATATAACTAATAACAATTAACTCGTGAATTCTGGGTCATCGAAGATCCTAAATGCGATCGGGATCTACTCCTAATTCTCGCAACCTCGCCGCCAATCTTTCAGCCCGTTGACCCTGCTCATCAGCTTGCTGCTCAAGTTCCTGGAACCGAGCTTGTTCTGCTTTAATCAACCCTTCAACTAATGGCGGAGACAGTATTTCATTCAATGATAAAGTCAGATTAGGAAATACTACAGACACCATTTGTTGCCCCGGCACAAAATCTGTTTGTGTATAGATGTCTTCACCTTCAAGAAAGGCTAAAACTCGCACCAGTTCTTTGTTAGGTGTAGGGTCAACAATTACATATTCAGGTACGTTAGCTAATTCGTACTCAGCTCGTTTAATCACATAATCGGCGCGCCGATTTTGACTCACTACTTCTATGACTAACAGGGGCTTTTCCTCAAAATCGAGGATACCTGCACCGGGTCTAGCAGCAGCTTGTTCCAAAAGACTTTGAGTGCAAACAACTACATCAGGAATCCGAGAGGTATCTTCTTCTGTTCTCACTCCCAAGCCGGTTTTTGCTACTAAGTCAAGATTGTTTTCAGCTAGGTAACGCTGCAATTTGTAAACTAAATATTCGCAAATTTTGATATGTAAAACTGTTGCGGTTGGCATCGGCATTAATTTGCCTTTGTACAGTTCATATTGTAGAGCGGAATCAGTTTGATAAAATCGGTATTCTTCAAAGGTCAAGGTGGGTGAAGTATCAATTTGCTTTGATTCAACAACTGGCACTACAGATTGAGACATATCTTTTCACCGATGTCGATATAATTCTATTATATTCAATCTGCCTCGCTCTGCGTGCATCTGCGGTTAAAAATTCCCAATTATCGATCGCACTTGCCGCCAGAATTGTCAGAGAATAGTGTAAAATCAACTTTGCGATCGCCCCGACAACTCGACCTCACCCTTCCTTACACCATCCGAGTTCCTATGTCAATCAAAAAGATTCTTTCCATAGCGCTGTTAATTTTCATCCCCATTTCCATCGCCGCTGAGTATTTGCACTGGGGTTCCCTGGCAGTTTTCATCACATCCGCTTTAGGCATTATACCTCTGGCGATTTGGTTGAGCACAGCAACAGAAGAAGTGGCGATCGTTACAGGCCCCTCCATAGGCGGCTTATTAAATGCCGTCTTCGGCAATGCTACGGAATTAATTATTGCCATAGTTGCCCTGAAAGCTGGCTTAATTGACATTGTGAAAGCCAGCATCACCGGCACAATTATCAGCAACTTGCTATTAGTTATGGGATTGTCCATGCTGCTAGGAGGAATCCGCTACAAAGAACAAGAATTTAAGCCAGTCATCGCGCGGGTGAACGGTTCCACAATGACTTTAGCGGTGATTGCAATTCTGCTGCCGACAATGGTAATTTATACCTCCAATGGAGTCGATCCCTCAGCCATTCAGAATCTTTCCTTAATAACTGCGATCGTCCTAATTGCAGTTTACGCTCTAACTCTGTTATTTTCATTAAAAACCCACAGCTATCTTTACGATGTTGGCTTAGTAGAACTAGAGTCAGAAAATTCTCAAAATACCAAAGAGGAATCTACTACACACAAACCGAATTTGTGGCTGTGGATTGGAGTGCTAGTTGCCTCAACTGTTGCCGTTGCTTTTGAATCAGAAATTTTCGTGGGTGTTGTCGAAGAAACTACCAAAGGATTGGGATTGACGCCGCTGTTTACAGGGGTAATTCTGTTGCCGATTGTTGGCGGCGCCGCCGAATATGTAACTGCGGTAGGAGTGGCGATGAAAAACAATATGGATTTGTCAGTTTCTGTCGCGATGGGTTCGAGTTTGCTAGTTGCTTTGCTGGTAGCACCGGTGTTGGTGATTATCGGATTAGTGATTCATCAGCCGATGGATTTAAACTTTAATCCGTTTGAAGTAGTTGCAGTTGCCATTGCAGTAACAATTGCCAATCTAATTAGTCTCGACGGGCGCTCTAATTGGCTCGAAGGAGTGCTGCTTTTAGCAACATATATCGTGTTAGGAGCAGCATTTTACTTTCACCCCATTACTTGATTTCTCGTTGAACAGGCCGGAGTGCCTGTTCCACAAAAACTCAATTTTCTTAACTGGTTCCTAGGCTGTGCCTGGGAACCGATGTAAGCGAGGATCTGCCTCGTTTTTTTCCATGAAAATTGGAGGCAGAGCCTCCTGATATGCGTTACCAGGCACAGCCTGGTAACGAGTAATAACTTATCTTGTTTCTGGTTTGTTATTCCTCTTTGTCTTCTGGCCTTAATTAAATAAAATAATTTTTGGACAGAAAGTAGTTAGGGACAGCGACACTGTTGAACAGGAAAACACTCTCGTCTGCAACTTCTTTTTTTGCCTTTACTGTCGCGACAATCAGAAGTATCCCGACATTCTACCTTATCTTGACAAATTTGCTGGCGGGGAAAAGTACCTAAGTTTTGTATAGAAACTTCAGCCGTAAGCGCACCCTGTTCTATAACTCGGTCATTTTCTTTAATTTCATAGAGAAACTTATTTTCTCCCTCTAAAACCGAAAAAGTTCTTGTTTTGTGACTGTTACCCAACTTAAATCCAAAATCCTCGGAAAACTCACCTTTGTTGTAACCTCTGTCTGTGTAGGGATAGGGGTTAGTTTCCATGCCATCAGTCACATTTTTAATCATCACCCTTCTGTTAGGGCCGGGAGGAGTTTTGCTGGAGACAAATCGAGCGCTTTGCGAATCAGGGGAGAAGACTGTACCGGCACACGGCCCTACATATTCAGTGCGCTTAAATTGAATCAAATTAATATTAAAAGCGTTTTCATTTTTGACCCTAAATTGTGCTTCGCTAGTCGGCTGGGCGCTGACTGTGAAAGCTGCTAGAATCAAAAAAAATGCCCCCATCAAAATAGTGAGGAATTTGATTTGTGGCCTCCCCATAACAAATCTGGCGTGTTCCATCTCTCTCTACCTCTCAGGTGAATAGATAGCATTTTGTTTAGAAGTTATTTTAACTTGAGAGCTGATGTGTTGTCAAAGTAGCTCGAATAGGTTTCTAGTGAGGGCTGGAGTCTTAGACGCTGAGTTTCCAAAGGAAGGACGGAAGTTATGACTGTGAACTTTTTAGAGTCAGGAATGAAGTCCTGATTACTGAGATGTTGCACTATTGTCAATAAGCCTGTTATGAACGGGCATCTTGCCCGTTCCACAAAGAGTTAATTTTCTTGTGGAACAGGCATCTTGCCTGTTAAGAGAGAATCGTGCAACATCTCAGGAGTACGAACTTAACTACCAAGTTACTCGATCGCGCCATCTCTCTAAAATCTTGTCCCCAACTCCCTGTACCCGTGCCACATCCTCCAAAGAGGTAAAAGCTTGCTGTTTCCGCGCTGCAATAATTCTCTCGGCTAACTTCGGGCCAACCCCCGGCAAAGTTTCTAATTCTTCCTGACTCGCTGCATTCAAATTAACTAACTTTTTACCCGCAGCAATTTGAGGTTGAGCATCCGCAGGTTTTGATGCTGCTTGTAGTGAATCGCACTCTTTTTTCTTAGCGTCAATTCTCTGTTTAATTCGGGCGGGAATTCCCAAAATTGCACCTTTGTAAAGCCGATCGAACTCCCGCTCAAAATGGGCTGCAACTGTGGGACTCTCGATCGCCAGCAGCGCCTCGTCATTCCCGTGATTTGCCGCCTCACTCCAGTTGTGAGAACCTGTAAGCACCGTTTTGCCGTCTACAACGCCGAATTTGTGGTGCAGGCGATCGCCCATCGGTAACAGCGGCACTCCCACCGCAGTCAGCGGCTTTCTCCAAGGGCGATTGTCAGTTTCTAACTTGCAATCTTGCATCAAAGTCGCCCCCATCATATCCAAACCTTCACTGTAAGGGCGATAAATAAAATTAGAGTCAATTAAAGCTCGCACCGCAACTCCCCGGCTAGCTTGAATTTCCAAAGTATTTGACAACCGCTGAGCCGAAAATACAAACAGTGCCAAATCAACCGACTTTTTCGCACTACCCAAAGTTCGATTTATCAAACTGTTAACACTTTTTTCCCAAGGCAAAGTCTGGGAAGTCGGCGAAAATTGCACCGCCACTGTCGAATTGCCTACTCTTACTTTTTGCACTTGACGAAAGGGCTTTTTGATGCCAAACTTGCTGTCCGGTTTGCCTCCCGGCCCGTCGCCCCACATGATGTTAAATTCTTGAGTAAATAGTTGCGCTACTTGAGCATTTTCAATTTTCAGCAAATTGTTCGCATTGCCGCGACTTGCTGGTGTCTTGAAATCGCCGTGTATATCGCTTGTGGTAAAATTAGCAGAAGTGACGATTACGGTCTTGCCGTCAATTACCACAAATTTGTGGTGCATCAAACCGCTGCCTTTACTGCCGTCAGCAGTATCGTCAATTACAGGAATTCCAGCATCTTTGACAATTACCAAAGCATCGTTTTGCTTGATTTCATCTGCAGTCAATTTACCGTCTTTATTCGTATCGGCAAGTTGCACAAATTCGGTATAACGATCGCGCTCTCTTTCCGGTAATTTCGCTAGTTCCTGGGCTGTAAAATCGCTCCAAGGACGACTATAGATATGTTCGACAATTAATCTCACTTTAATTCCCGATCGCCCTCGTTCGGCCAAAACTCTGGCAATACCGGGCAATCGAAACTCCTGAACTGCTACATCTACCGTCGATCTAGCACTAGCGACCGCCACAGCGATCGAGTTTTCCAAATCATCTCCCGGTCTAGTTTGCTGGCGGTAAGGCTCTGTATAACTCGAAGCGATCGACTGATTGAAGTATACTTGCAACAAGGGGTCTTGAGGCAATGGAGCCAGACTGAGAGGTAAATTCTGCACGTCTTGCTTTGTTTGTCCGCAGCCCGCCAGATTGATCGCCACCAGCCCAGCACAACAGAAACCGAGTAAATGATAATACAACACAGCCACAAAATTATAGAAAATATAGAGGTTATTAGCCGAACCACAGTTCAAAGCTATGGGATCGAGTAAAGTTACAACCTATTAAATTTATGAAAGGGAATAGATTTTGCGTCTTGTAGAACTGCCTCGATGCCGGAAGCATCACTCGTAGGGTAGCAGCATTCAGGGGCGTGGGTCAAACCCTATACCGCTGCTTTATGGCTAAAAGAAAAAGAATTTTTCCGTGCGGTCACAAAGGATATGGTAAAGCGTGCCATCGCTGCACGCAAGAGTTGGTGGCGCAGCAGCATTACGTTGAAGTGCTGACACAAAAACAAACCAAAAAACAAGAGAGGGAAGCATCATTTGCTAGAGATATCATCGATCTCAGAGGTCTGCCCGACCACGTAGTCACTAAAGCCCGAACAATTATAGCAGCTTTGGGCGAAAATAAGAATTACAGAGATTTCGGCGGCAAACGCCTGCGTCACAACCGTTTGATCGTCAGTATTCCTGTAACTCGCAACTACAGGATGCTTTGTGAAGATTGCGGCACTTTCTTAATTCCCCAAAAAGTTTTGTCGCACGAAGACTACAACGTCTGCAAACCAGGAAGTCATTAGTAATTAGTTATTAGTTATTAGTCATTGGTTATTAGTCATTGGTCATTGGTTATTAGTCATTAAGTAGATCCACCTGAAAGGTAAAATAGCGATCGCTAAAAAGCTTGCTGTGTATCTCTTCCTTCTTCCTTTTTCCTTCTTCCTTCTTCTTTCTTCTTTCTTCTTTCTTCCTTCTTCCTTCTTCCTTCTTCATTTAAAATCATGCAAATTTACCTCGACTATAGCGCCACAACACCCGCACGCCCAGAAGCGATTCAAGCAATGCAAAAAGCCCTGACTCAGCATTGGGGCAATCCTTCCAGCTTGCACGAGTGGGGACAAAGGGCGGCGACAGCTTTAGAATTAGCAAGAATGCAGGTTGCTAGCTTGATTAACGCGCTACCGGAATCGATGATTTTTACCAGTGGCGGCACTGAAGCCGACAATTTGGCAATTATGGGAATTGCGCGTCTTTATAGAAAGCCGCAGCATATTATTATCTCCAGCGTAGAGCACTCCGCAGTAGCAGAACCGGCGCGACAACTCGAACAGTTGGGATGGGAAGTGACGCGCCTACCGGTGGATAAATTTGGGCGAATTCACCCTTTGGATTTGCAAGAGTCGCTGCGATCGAATACAGTGTTAATTTCCATCATTTACGGACAAAGCGAAGTTGGCACGCTGCAACCAATTGAGGCATTAGGACAAATTGCGCGCGATCGCAATATCATATTTCACACCGATGCAGTTCAAGTTGCCGGTAAATTGCCGATTGACGTGCAGAAACTGCCCGTAGACTTGCTTTCTCTTTCCAGTCACAAACTTTACGGGCCGCAAGGTGCAGGCGCGCTTTACGTGCGTCCGGGAGTAGAATTAGTGCCAATGTTGGGCGGTGGTGGCCAAGAATTGAAACTGCGTTCCGGGACACAAGCGCTGCCGGCAATCGTCGGTTTTGGGGTGGCCGCAGAGTTAGCTTTGCAGGAAATAGATGTGGAAACGCCGAGGTTAATTGGATTGCGAGATCGGCTTTTTGACCGATTATCCCACGTACCCAGTTTAGTACCAACTGGCGATCGATATTGTCGGCTGCCTCACCACGTCAGTTTTTGCATTGTTTCTCCCGACGGCGACACAGGGAAAGTGACAGGAAAAACTTTAGTGCGACAGCTAAATTTAGCAGGAATAGGGATTAGTTCTGGTTCTGCTTGTAACAGTGGCAAAATAACTCCCAGTCCAATTTTGTTGGCAATGGGATATAGCAAAACTATGGCTGTTGGCGGAATTCGCTTGAGTCTGGGACGAGAAACCACAGAAGCGGATATTGATTGGACAGCAATTGCGATCGAGCAAATTTTGGATAGATTAATGCCCAAGGTAGCATTATCGAGGCGTTAGCAGGAAAATCTGCGGTTAAAAACCAAAGAAACCGGGTTTTTACGATTTTTATCGACTGTAATGAAGTATCTCCAAAAAACCCGGTTTTTAACCAGCCGCGCCCAATCAAAATAATCTTTCATACATCCTGTAGGGGCGGGTTCACCAACCATAATTGCCTGAAATAAACAATCTCAAAAACCCGCCCCCACCCAACCAACAATCATCATTTACATTTGGGCGAGGCGAGGCAAATTTTAGGTTGACGTGGGTTATCGGTGGTGGCAGGGCGGGTTTATATAGATGGTTGGTAATTGTTATATATGGTTGGCGAAGCCGCCCCTACAAAATATCGTAAAATCATGCTAAAATAAATCCCGGTGTTATTCACAACTCCCCAAAATGGAAGAAAACCGCGCCCAAGCCTATCTGCAATTAATTCACACCCTGCTGAATGCCCCCAACGGAGAGGAAGCGCAGATATTACAGGATAACTCAGAATTACTCGATCGCGGATTTCTGGAAACTTGCGAGTTAGTAGCATCAACCTTGGCAGAACAAGGAGGAGAAAATGGCGCTAAATTCCTCCGACGTTTAGCCAGTTACCTAGCGGAACTCATCGAGGTGAACGATGACGGAGATAGCAATAACTCGAAGAGTGAAAATTTCCAAGAGTATGCAAATTTTTTCCTAGAATTATTGCAAGCAGAACAAGATAGCAACGGGGATATAGCAGTAATTTACCCCATGCTGGAAGGGCGACAACATCTCCTCAATGCCAGTTTTGCAGAGACTTTACAGCAAGTGGCGCAGAAGTTAATTGCTGGCGAAAACTCAGAAACAATTAGCTCAATTATCGGTCTTATTGAAAATTTGAGCATTCATATTAGTGACTTTCCCAGTGGGAATAGAGCGAATAATATTGAAATTGCCATGACTGGTTATCAAATAGTTTTAAATAATCGGGAACCCGGTAGTGAAAAATGGACGCAAACTCAAAATAATCTGGCTACTGCCTACAATAACAGCAAAAAAACAGGCGAGTGAAACCGCGTCTTGTCAAACCAAGTCCACCTATGGGGACAAGCGAGATAATTCAGAAGTGTTGAAATCCTCGATCGAGCTTTAATACAGTATCAGGATAAATGCCGCTGCTATCCGTCAACCAGATATCGGTGCTCTCGGTAGCTGTTCCCACAATCGCAGCACCATCACCGATTTTTTCGACTAATAATTTAGCATTTGCGATCGGCAAAAACAGCACTAACTCGAAATCTTCCCCACCGTATAATGCCCAATCTAAAGCTTTTTCGGGTGATACGATTTTGCTGAAAATATCGGGAATGGGTATTTTTGTACGATCGACTTTTGCGCCAACACCGCTAGCCCGACAAATTTGAATAATCGCATCTGCTAAACCGTCGCTGCTGTCCATTCCTGCGATGGAAAACTCACCCGCAGAATCTAAAATTTCCCAAACAACCGGCAAAACATCCAGCCTCGGTTTAGGGCGCTGGTGAGCGAGAATTAAAGAAGCTCGATCGACCTTTTCCAGATTTTGCCCGAATTCTGGATTTAACAGCAATTCTAATCCGGCGCGGGAGGCTCCGTGAATCCCAGTAGCGACAATCGCCCAGCCCGATCGCGCATTTGACCGACTAATGGTACGATCGCACTCAACCTCCCCAAAAGCAGTAATCGCCACCGTCACCACGGGCGATCGCACAACATCGCCACCGACGATCGGCGTATGATATTCTTGCAAGCAAGCCGTCATCCCCCGATAAAACTCTTCAACCCACTCCACAGCCGTATCCGCCGCCACAGCGAGGGCTACAGTCACCGCCAGAGGTGTTGCTCCCATCGCAGCCAGATCCGACAAATTTGCCGCTGCGGCGCGCCATCCTGCGTAATAAGGCCCCGTAGTTTGATCGCTAAAATGCACTCCATCCACCAACATATCTGTAGTGATAGCGAGAGATTGGTTGGGATCTGTCGGAACTACGGCGCAATCATCACCCACTATCTCTGCAGGGCAGAATTTTTGCAATATTCTTAAAAGACCTTGTTCACCGATATCTTTAACTTGCATAATTTTGAATTAGTCGATCGCACTTTCTCAATTCACCATTCCTTACCAGAACTCGGCGGCAAGCGCAACCTAGGAAACCTATAAAAAGTATCTCCTTCATCATCTACCTCTAAAATCGCCGAAAAAATCTTAACTTGCCGAGTTAAATACTGCTGAGCAACTTCAGCCTCAACCCTAGCACTAGCCGCCAGTTGAATCAGCGAAATTTGACTGTTTTGAGTTTCCAACAACTGATAAAAAGCCTCATCCAACCGCTGCTTTTGCTTGTTTTCATTCACATTTTTTACAATCAACAAGCCTGCGAATCCGCCCAAACCCATTACCAATAAAAATTGTAAAATAGCCATATTCTCGATTTAATTCCTAATTTAAATAACAAAACTATAAAAATTATCTCTTCTTCCAGCCTCATTCCGGCGGGCTTTGTCTGTGTAAAAGTGATTTCAATCGCCGTTACCTTTCTTTATTTAGAAAAGATTTCAATGCCTGTCAATATTGATTTTTTCAGCCCGCGCAGGCGGGCTTTGTTTCTGTAAAAGCGATTTCAATCGCCGTCACTTTGGTGTAAAAGCGATTTCAATCGCCGTCATTAATTAAACTTGAGGTCGCACCAAATTTTCGATTCCTTTAACTACCTTAGCAGAAACAATCTTGTCTCCCTGCTTCAGTTGCTCTAAAACTTCTTTTCCTTCAATCATGTAGCCAAAAACAGCATAGCGGCCGTCCAACAGATTCAGGCCAGCGGGCGTGAGTTCAGGTTCAAACAAGAAAAAGAAAAACTGAGAAGAAGCACTATCAGGGTCAGTTTCTGTACGGGCCATAGCCACAGTACCGAAAGCAGAAAAAGGCAAAACAGGTTCGTCGCGATAGCGCCCCGCATCTTCTAGAGTAATCCCGTAAATAGGTTCTTTTTCCTCCCTGACGAGCACTTCTAGCGGTATATTCCGGTATTTGCCAGTAGCTGGGTCAATAAAACCCTCTTCCTTGCCTTCGGGGTCTCCCGTTTGCAAAACGTAGGATTCTTCCGATCGAATAAACGGCAAACCGTCATAAAAACCTCGATCGACCAAATCCACAAAATTACCAGCCGTAACCGGGGCGCTGTAGCCGTCAACCACAACAGTAATTTCCCCTTTTTCAGTTTGTACGGCCACAGTAGCGCGCCCTTTCAGTTGAGGCAGATTACCATACTTGGCAGGCACTTCAAACGGAAACTTTGTCACCATCAACTCTTCGATTTCGCCTACCGAACCTAGGATTGTGGCTTTCAAGTCAATCACTTTGTCCCTGTCTTTAGCCTCAACAGCCTTTTCCAGTTGAGCAACTTTCTCCTTGACTCCTGCAACTAGCGCCTCAGCTTCCGGCTTTTTGGCGTCGGGAATACTCTCTAAAAGGTCAGATTCCCGAAGGTTGAGAATCCTGGAAGCTTTACTGACATCGCTGCTAATAGGCCCCCAACGTTTAGATCGTATGTGGTTGCCAATGTCTTCGAGACTGATTTGCAACTCTCGCACAGTCTGATTGTCAATAGGTAAAGCGAAGCGCAGCAGCGCCCGCCCGTCTGTAATCGCATTCCCTGCAGGCATACTGCTGCTGGGGCGTTTGGCATGGGAGACTGCACTGAAACTCAGAGACAGAGTGAACAGCAAGAGTGCTAAAGCGACGGTTTTGACCCAGCGCTTGCACGTATCGATCGAGAAATTAGGCCAATGCAACATAACTTTAACTTTTATTGCCTCTATTATCTTCCCACAGCGCTGCCCGCCCGCCTTTGCTGCTACCCATCTAAAGTGTCTGTTCGTTCGGCTGGGGAGGAGTTGCCCACTAACAACAGTCAACTGACAACTGACAACTGACAACTGCCCACTGCCCACTGCCGTTAACATTTCAGTACAGCACTTGCTCCCTTTGAACGGTAAAATAAAATGCCAATTGCTTTTTGATGCCGTCAGCTAGACTGCGGCTTTCACCTGACCCGCTCAAAAACGGATACAATCCCCAGACTCCTGTCGTGGAGAGATCAAAATTTTAGACCGAGGTTCCATCTCCCAAATTCATCTGTGGAGTAAATCTCAGATCTAAAATCTCAAATCTAAAATCGACTCACTGTAGTTCCCCCGTGCCGGCAAGGCGACGGGATTGCCCGCAAAAATTTATATGATCTCCAGTAACGACTTTCGACCAGGTGTTTCAATTGAATGGAATAACGGCGTGTGGCGGGTTATCGAATTCCTCCACGTCAAGCCAGGAAAAGGCTCGGCTTTCGTGCGGACAAAATTAAAAAACGTCCAAACCGGAAACGTAGTAGAACAAACCTTCCGGGCGGGCGAGACTATGCCTCAAGCCAACCTGGAAAAGAGCGTGATGCAGCATACCTATAAAGAGGGCGACGAGTTCGTCTTTATGGATATGGAAACTTACGAGGAAAGTCGCCTCAATGCTAAGCAAATAGGCGATCGTGTCAAGTACCTCAGTGAAGGGATGGAAGTCAGCATCCTGCGCTGGAACGACCAAATCATGGAAGTGGAACTGCCCAACTCTGTTGTCTTGGAAGTGCTGCAAACCGATCCCGGAGTCAAAGGAGATACTGCCACTGGTGGCAGCAAACCCGCCATCGTCTCCACCGGAGCTCAGGTTATGGTGCCTCTATTTATTTCCATTGGAGAACGGATTCGGATTGATACTCGTGAAGACAAGTACCTCGGCAGAGAGTAGAAACGAGGGAATAAAAGGGAGTTTTTAGTTTTTAGTTCTGAGTTATGAGTTAAAGAATTTCAAATTCAATACTCATCGCTCACAGCTTAAAAACTATCCCTTTTTCCTCCACAGTCGTTGATACTCCTAGCTTCGCCTAATTCGTAATTTTCAATTTTCAATTTTCAATTCTCAATTCTCAATTACCCTTGAATCTGCTGTGCAACTAGACTTAAACCAGCTTTGCGAACTGCTAACTGTATTAGACAAAACTGGCATTTCGGAACTGACCTTAAAAAGTGGGGATATTGAACTGACAGTACGCAAAGGCATTCTGGCAAGTTCACCAGGCACCTCTGCTTCGCTCCCTGCTGCCGTGGCGACAGTCGCTCCGATCGCCTTGGGCGCGGTTCCTAGTCCCACCTTAGCGTCACCTCCTGCTGTTGACCAAAATTTAGCAGCGGATCTGCCTGCCCCTGTTCCCGTCGCCCCTGTCGCTGTACCCGCTGCCGTACCTGCTTCTGTCGATACCAAATGGGTGTCCATTATCTCGCCGATGGTAGGAACCTTTTATCGCGCTGCTGCTCCTGACGAGCCTCCTTTTGTCAATGTGGGCGATCGTATCAAGGTCGGCCAGACAGTCTGTATTATCGAAGCGATGAAGCTGATGAACGAGATCGATGCTGATGAAGTCTCCGGTCAAGTGATGGAAATTTTAGTTCAAAATGGCGAACCTGTCGAATACGGTCAAGTGTTGATGCGAATTAATCCGGATTGAAGGATTACTTTATTGTTATGGACAGAATAAATGCTAATATTTCCCGATCACTTCTCTCCGGTGAGTTTGATGAAGTCATCCCAGCCTGTCCCGCAAGAGGTTGTGCAACAAGTTGCTGAGTATTTCAGTATTCTGAGCGAACCCATGCGTTTACGAATTTTGAACCTGCTTCGCGACGGCGAAAAATGCGTGCAAGAATTGGTGGAAGCTACTCAAACGAGTCAAGCCAATGTTTCTAAGCACCTAAAACTCATGCTCCAAGCTGGTATCCTCACTCGCCGGAGTGAAGGGACTTCAGCTTATTATAAGGTGCAAGACGAGTTAATTTTTGAGCTGTGTAATATGGTGTGCGATCGGCTTGCCAGCCGGATCGAACAGCAAGCCCTACACTTTCGGGCATTTAGCCTAACTACGAAGCACTGAAAATTAGTTGCCAGTCCTCAATCCTCAATCCTCAGTCATGAGTCATCAGTTATCAATTCCTATTCTCGGCCTTCAGACCGATGACTAATCACTTGTAACTAATGACTCATAATTACTAAAGGGGAAAATTTTTGTCAAAACTTTGGCGGGTACTCGGCTGAGCCACCTCCAAACCTTCGCCACCTAAAAGTTCTAAAGGCTTGCCTTCCACGGAAATCCAAACCTTGGTATTCGGTTGTAAACTCGTAGCCGTATAGATAACCTGCCCCAATCGGCCAGTCATCGAATTGCTCCCTCCCCCCGAAGTAAATTCTGCCGACAAATCGACATAAACTCCGTCATTCTTAACACTCAAACCCCTGAGTTTTGTCCCATTAGGAATTTCGCTAGAAACAGTTCCATCCTTCGGCCCAGCCAACAAACTGTTAAAAGCAGCTTGTAAAGCTGCATCAGGCTTGTCAGCTTGTTTGACAGCTACTTTCGTAGGAACTCCCTCAAATTTGCCGCTGGCATCTTTAACCCAGTAGACTTGCACAGTCTGGACATCAGTCTGCGGCAAAGGCTTTGGCTGCGGTGACTTTGGCAACAGAGCGTTAGGCGTCTGAACCTGTGGCGTCTGAACCTGCGGCGTCTGAACCTGTGGCACTTGTACAGGATTTGGAGGGGGTACGGGGATCACTACAGCAGGAGATTCCGCAGGAATTGGGGAAAGGGGCGGAGCCGTAGTCTGAGCAGAAGACGGCGTATCTGCAGGGGTTGGCGAACGGTTCGCAGTCAACCAGGCAATGCCCCCTCCCGTCAGTAAAGCCAACCCGCAAGCACCGGCAATGACGGCTGTGGAGACGCGGCGTACTTCTTGTCCATCTTTCATAATACAAATTCTCCTTACAGATAGAGCGCTTGGGACGGTGAGGAGCGACTCCCGATCAGCTACATTTGTCTATGGTTAGATTCTGGAATTGACACAATTGCATTGCTGCTAGCGAACACTTTATAGCAAGCCCAACATATTCTGAATCCGACTATTGGAATCCTAGACCATAATATAAGATTTCGCCGTGGAGTATGTCACAGTATCTCGATCGGCCTAGTGGCTATATTCTATAGTAATCATAAAAAATTAAAGAATAAAGGAAGAAAAAATAAGTAAAAAGGAAGAAGGAAGGCAAGGGAGGTAAGGGGGGTAAGGGATATAAGGGATTTAACGCATAGAAACAGGTCGATAAAAATATTTTTCCCCAAACAAAAAGCGCCCCTATTTCTAGGAGCGCTTTTTGTTAATCAAAAACTAAAACTTAGCCATTGATGGAAGGAGCA
>NZ_JAUBRP010000159.1:0-1948 GCF_036701935.1 Microcoleus sp. M2_D5
GTGGGATGGGCGTCCCGCCCGTCCACTCATGAAGGGCGGGACGCCCATCCCACAATAATAATTAAAATTATAAGTTATTTAATTAGCGATCGTTAGGGAGCACCGCAATCCAAAGAGTAAATGTAGGGTGCACCCGGACTACAGAGAACCCGATAGCGAGTGTTTAAACGGCATCACAACGGATTTCGATGATAAATCCATCAGGATCGTAAAAGTAGATGCCGCGTCCTGTAGCGCGAGTGACGGGGCCGCTGTCGATCGCAATTTGATTTGACTTTAGCACTTCCAAAGCGCGATCGAACAAATCCGGCTCGATGTCGAAGGCTAAGTGGTTGGCGCGGGTAAAAGCTTTCTCCGGGTCTGGGTTTGGCGGTTCCAAGTCCGGCTGCCAAAATAAGTCAATAACAGTACCGTCTGGGGTGACAAAATTAGCGACTTTACCGGCGGCTACCATGTCTGTTAAAGTTGCGGGAATTTCTGCACCTGTTAGTTCGTGCAGGCCGAGAATTGTACCGTAGAAGTGGCGGGAAGCTTTCATATCGCGCACGTTTAAAGCGATATGGTGAACGCGGCGCAAATTCCCCGGCGCGAGGGCAATTTTGACGTTGTTTTCCGTAGTTTGCATGATTGTCATCAATTGCGAATGTTCAAATTGAAAGGAGTTTGATTTATTCAGATGGTGTCCTGTAAAATAAGCATTTTAAGTTGGTAGTCAGGACTTAATCGGGGCCCCGAAACCGGGTTTTTTACCTTGGGTGCGGTCTACAACGTATCTTTTCGTAAAAAAACCCGGTTTCTCAACAATTGTGAGTAAGTCCTAGTATTGTTATTTTTCTTTAGGAAACGATGCCATGCCTACAAATAGCATTGCCAGACCGCCTGCAAGAATTGCGAAGGCAAGTACACCTACAACTAAATCTAATCCCGATGTATTTTCCATTAAATTAAACCGTTCTCCAATTAAATCCAATCATCGGTATTTGTTAATCGCTGAGTGCTTGCAAACAATGGGGAAGATCAGAAGAAAAAAATTAGCTTTCAACTTAGGATCGTCAATTAAATAATTTCCCTTTTTTCTTGTGGGATGGGCGTCCCGCCCGTCTTTTAAGGACGGGCGGGACGCCCATCCCACAACAAACATGAAAAGTGGATTTTATTTAATTTTCATTCCTTATTAGAAAAAAAGCCTATTAATTTCCTCCCTCTTCCCTAAACATCCATCCGTTAAATCCGTTAAATTCTGGTAAACTGATTAGTTGCCGAACTTTTTATTTTGCCAATTCTCGATCGATGGCAGCGATCAGTTCGGGCGAATCGGGGCCAACACTGCTGCGGAATCTAGCAACGACTTCACCCTGTTTGCTAACTAAGAATTTCTCAAAATTCCAGGAAACCTCACCCTTGGGATCGACTGCACTCGTAAGCTTAGCGTACAGCGGGTGCTGCTGAGTGCCTTTAGCGCGTACTTTGTCAAATAATTCAAAGGTGACGCCGTATTTTGTAGTGCAGAAATTGACGATTTCTGGATTACTTCCGGGTTCTTGAGCTCCGAAGTCGTTGCAGGGAAATCCTAAAACCCGGAGTCCAGCCGCGCTGTACTTCTGGTTTAATTCTTCGAGTCCTTTGTATTGCGGTGTATAGCCACATTTGGAAGCTACATTAACTATCAAGAGTACCTTGCCAGCGTACTCTCCTAGCTGCTTGTCTTCGCCTGCGATCGTTTTTACTTTAATGTCGGAGATTGTGCTGGGCATTTTCAAATACTTTTAAATTTGACCACCACAATTTTACCGCAAGTCGCTACCATTTTGTCTAGAGGTCGATCGCTAAAAATTTCACTATCCCGGTCGCGGCGGGTTTACGCATCTCGCGCTTAGGATCGCGAATTAAATAACTTACAATTTTAATTGTTATTGTGGGATGGGCGTCCCGCCCGTCCTTAAAAGAC
>NZ_JAUBRP010000076.1:0-31963 GCF_036701935.1 Microcoleus sp. M2_D5
TTCGTTGAATCACCCTTATTTTCGCCTGGTTTAATTGACTTTATACTACCCAGTCGTAAAAAACCTACACCTGTCAGGGGTGGGGGAGTGGGCGATCGAACTCCTGCCGCCGGAGCTCGCCCGCGACGGTCGGTTGCTGCTAAATTAGAAAATATACCTAAAAGTCAATGATAAAAATAAAATATCCCAGAGAAGTTCTTGGTTGAGAATTTGTCTTGCTCAAGACCCCCCGTGCCCGTATAGTTTGTTTGGAATGGATGTTGCCGTGATATTAATGCCGTCAGAAACTTCGCTTACCCAGTCAAACCCGTTGATTTTAGACAGTTTGCCAGACTTGTCGCCCTCCGATGGGGGATGTCCCCGCCGAGCCAGATTGCAAATTGACTTGATGTTGCTGGCGATCGAAGCCTTGTATCTCGGAGGTGCTGAAGAAATGCTGGCAGTGTCAAAGGACCTGGAATTGGAATCAATTATCAAAAATCGGGTTGCCCTTTGGCTGATGCGTAATACTAACCCGCTGAGACGCTACGCCCAGCGCCGCTCCCTTACGATGGTGGAGGCAAAAGCGCTGGT
Organism: Microcoleus sp. M2_D5; assembly: GCF_036701935.1. Lineage (NCBI taxonomy): Bacteria > Bacillati > Cyanobacteriota > Cyanophyceae > Oscillatoriales > Microcoleaceae > Microcoleus > Microcoleus sp. M2_D5. The sequence continues at coordinate 574 of NZ_JAUBRP010000076.1, forward strand.
GGCGATCGCCTGTAATATGGCGCGCAAGTTAACCGCCACAATTCGGCAGTTGCTGCTAGACTCGCAGCAGTTGCGATCGAAAAATAGCCCCCTCAACCAGAACCAGCCGCTGGCCGAGTATTTAGAACGCTTTCGAGCTCACTTTCGATCGCGCATGAACCCCAAGCGATCGCTAGTTGCAGCTTACGATTCCGACGACAAGCTCAACGAACTAGCTTTGAACTTGTTGAGCAAACTGCTATTTTGTACAGGCACTGCCGGAATGCAGCGCTTCTGGGTTAGCCTGTTTGATGGAGAAGTTGAATAAAAAATGACTATTAGGCGTCAGTACAGTCTGCCAAATTGCACCCTAGTTCTAGAAGGGTTGAGCGATGGATCGGCAGCCAGCCAGTTAGATATACGGCCGGTGCTTTCCATACTAATGAGCGCTGAATGCTATGTGAAAGGTCTCGGTGAGCCCCTAAGTGGGGGACGAGACTTTTTTGAAAGCTTGGTGAGGGCCGTCAGCAGCTACGCTCAAGAATTTATGAGCGGAGTGCATTATCCCGATCGCTACGGCCCGAATGTGGGTATGGTGCAGTTGCACAGAATTGACGGGAATTTGCACCGATTGACCGTTCTACCCGCCTCCACAGGCAGCGCCACCCAAATCGATCAAAAAACAGAACTGTCGGCAAAAGTTGATTTGACGACGGTACAGCTATTTGACTTGGTAGAGGCGATCGATCAGTTTTTTGCAGACACGCAGACGCTGCCGGAATTGTCGCTGCAATTAACCCCAATTTCCAGGCGTTACGTCAAGTCTGCCGAACCTTTGGCGAAGCGGAGTTTGCCTGCTGTCGTGGGGGTGTCGAGTTTGGCTTTGGCTGCGATGGCGTTTTTCTTGGTGCCGGTGCCGGAAGTCCAGCGCCAGAGAGATCCGGTGCCGCAGCCCAATCCAGCAGGCCAGAATCAGGGGACGGCGAATCCGGGCGGATCGGGTTCGCCTAATCCCAATCCCACGCCCCCTGCTGACGGTTTGCTGCCTGGGACTCAAACTCCGAACGCTGAATCGCTTTCGCCGACTCCGATCCCCGCGCCGCAGCCGGACGCTTCACCGTTGGCCACACCGCAGTCGAGCACTTCGCCGGAAAGCACGCCCACTCCTGTTGCTGAAGGTTTGGCAAGCCCAGAGGTGGCAGCCGTGCCAATTACAGATCCAGGGGAAATTGATTTGTTGAGGGGCAAACTTTCCCAGCAAATTGACGGAGTTGTGAAGGATAAGCCTCCGGTTGATGCGGAGTTGGTTTATCGGGTGAGTGTGGCCCCAGACGGGGCGATTGTCGGTTACAAGCCGGAAAATTCTGCAGCAGTCGATCGATCCGAAACGCCGTTGTCGGAGTTGCTTTACCAACCGGTTGGCACCAGGACACCTGCGGAACCGCTGGCTGATTTCCGCGTAGTTTTGGCACCAGACGGGACTGTTCAAGTCAGTCCTTGGTAATGGTTGATTGTTGGCTGTTAACGGTTAAATGTTGACTGTTAACGGTTGACTGTTGACTGATACCAAATCCCGCTTAAATGCTCCCTCAATCTATTAGTCTGCGGAGGGAGACTTGGTTTTTTTAGTAGCGATTTCAATCGCCGAATCATCTACAAACCGATTGCTGATTCAAAGCCCTGTTGGTGCGATTGGCTCAATATTTGGGTCAAATCCTCCGACTTGATTGGTGCGAATTATCCATAAAAATGCTCCTTGTTTTAAGAAAATTTTGGCGATTTCATCTTGGGTGCGCCTGGGCAGCATTGTTCGGTAACTAATAGCAGCTTTTATTAGGTTCGCTATACCCGCAAAAAAGGTCTTTTTTAGTTCAGAATCTATCCCTGCCAATCTCGAATTCTTCCGCCAATCGGGACGAACAATACCGAGGGGCATTAATACTTTTTCTAAACTTTCTCCTAATGCTACTAGCTGGTGAAATCTTTGGGTTTGTGCGTCGGTGGGATGTGTTTTCAACCAGTCTTGAATCTGAGGATTTAACTCTATTTCGGAAGTGATTTTTTTAATTGTCGCGTAAATTGCCTGACTTGAATCTTGAACGCAAGAAGTTGCTGGGGTGACTGAACTTCCGCCGGTGCCGTCTCCGCTGCGGTAACGGGCCATCATGATATCTAGTTGCTGGTTTAATTCGGTTAAAGGCGACAAGGCGATGCCGCCAAAATCGTAGTCGCAACACACGCAGTCTAATTTACAGATGATATCGCAAACCGGGCGATCGCCCAACCAGCCGCGATGCAAGTCTCCCATGTAGCTTTGCCATTTGCTGGAACCGGCAACTATTCCGTCGGGATTGTGGGCGTAAACTTGTTTGTATTCTATGTCAAAACGCAGTTCGCTGGTAAATCGATCGCGCACTACTTTTGCTACTCCGAAAGCAAAATGTCCGGTGACAATTCCCAGGGGTTGCCGTTCGCCTTTTTTGCCGCCGATACCGCCGAAACTGTGAATCACTATCCCGATATCTCCTTCTTGCCAAGGAGAGATTGAAGCGTTTTCTGTAGCATCATTTGGGGTTAACAATACTATTTTTGCTTGCCCTTTTTGGGCTGGTGTATTTTCCCAATTTTTGCTGCTTAAATAATCGATAGATTTTTTAAGTCCGAAATGTGTTTCATCGGGGATTAATTGGGCAATTTTGCGGGGTTCGATTGCCTGCACTACAAATATACTGTCTTCGTCTCTTTCACCGTAAATGTACCAGCCGTCTGGATTTAATGGCGATTGTTCGATCAGGTGATTGGTAGACCTCGCTACGCCATTTTTGTCTGGCTGTACTTGCGGAATCCGAATGATTTCGACGGCGCCGTCAAATTGTCGAGATGTTTTGTTGAAATGCCGGACAATAAATTTGTCGCTGTCACGTTCTTTTCGCTGTAAAATTGTGACTAAGGCGCAGAAACGTCCGATAATTTGTACTGGTTCGCGATCGATCGTGAGTTCCTGGCGATCGCTGCTGCTATAATGAATCGCAATCACCGGCCGGCGTAGCATCACAGTCACGCTGTCATCGAGTCTGCTGCCTGCTAGTGTTTCTAAAGGGCCGACATTTCGCCAGCCGTTCAATCTATCTGGATGGATGTTGCCAGATTTTTGACTTTTTTGAGTTTCTTGTGTGAAGTTTATATCTTGACTGACTGCGTGGACAAAAAACTGTACTTCGCGATTTGTACTCCATTTCAAAAATGCTGTTTTGCCAATAAAATTTTTATATTTTTTGGGTGCATTTATTACTTCAAAAAACACTGTACCGTAGGGCAGCCGCTGTTCGTTTGATGGCAAAATTAAGCGCCCGTGCCAAAGAGCGATCGGCTTGTACAGATAGGCAACTGCTGCTGAATTTTCGCAGTTTCTCTCCGGCTCGACCGCTGCTGAAATATCGCTTTTGTTTCCAAAAATAGTAGCAGTTAAATTGCCGTCACTTTCTACGAATTTGGGTTCTAAAAATACCTTTTCATGGGGTAAACTATTGGCGGTTAAATTACCATTTTTTTTTGTGAACGAGCTGCCCCAAAAAACGTGATGTCTCTCCAATTTCGCCTGCAACCAATTGAGAAAAATGCGAACAAAAATAAACGCTGTTAAACCACAAACAACAGTTAAAATAATCAGCCCCAGTACCAAAATGAATTGGTTTAAAGACTGACCTGATACTAAAAAAATTGTTGGCCAGATCAAAGAAAATGCCGCCATAATATCTAAAAACGAGTTTTAGGTTCGATCCAGTCTGTGCTGGCTTGACTGCCGAAAACTAGGGGTTTGTCCTCGGTGACTGCTACCGTTTGCCCTGTCATATCCACTGCACAAAGAGGCCAAGATCGATCGCCCAAATTGCCTGCGCGGAACAGAACTTTTCCGGGACAAACTTGACTCCAACCCAACAATACAGCATGAGTGTAAAGACTGCGAGCAGGAGCAACGGTATAAGTGTAATTATCATTTTTGTCCCAAATGACACCGTAGTCGGACATATCGGAAGAGTTGAAAAGTGCTTCAAATTCGCGGGCGAGAATGCGGGAACCGTCTTGATTCCAAGAAACAGGCACTAAAATGGCGATCGTCCCTGACATATCTGTATCATCGCTAGCATACATCCCACTTTCGGCCAGCGGCGAAGCAGCCGCCACTGTTTGCAGTTCGCCGGTTTTGAGATTTTCCACAAACATGACGCTGCTAACCCGACACCGGGAGAATTCCGGCTGTACTTGCAACTCAATTCGACTGTAAGCTGCGTATTGGCCGTTAGTTGAAACTAGGGATGGACTGCGATAATAGCGGAGGCCTGTGCCGGCAGTGGAGCTCACTTTAGCATGAGTGGCAGTAATCCATTCCCAAGGAACCGGATAAGGGCTATTTAAAGGGTCAGTCATCGGTTTTTTTTCCAAAAGTTTTACCAGAAAGAATTGGTTTAAAGCCCCAAGCCTTGCAAGGAGAAATTAAAATCCGACTATTCATTACTCCAATCCTCGGACTTCCAGGTAGAGGTCGCCCTCTTGCGGTCAACTATCAACTGTCAACTATCAACTGTCAACTGTCAACTGAATGAATTATCCAACAGATTCAGGCGGGCACGCAACAGACTAGAAACCTGCTTTCTGCCTGGATGCTTCGCCACTAAACCCCAGATTTATAGCAACCGGGTTTCTTTTTTAGATTTTAGATGGGACGACAAATCTCAAATCTAAAATCGACTGGCAAAAGCGGCAAGGTCTGCTAACTTAATTTAGTTGGTAACAGAACTTAACTCAAGTCCTATTAAAATCCAATAGGTAAGATAGTATCGAAATTAATCTGGTATGTGTACCGAGAGGGAGGAAATATGACGCGATCTTTTAACCAAAAACCTTCAATCCCCCCCACTCGCGTCTCCAAGTCGCGGGGAAAAGGTTTGCTTGTACTGTCGCTGATTTTTCGACTGCTGCTGCTGGGGGTGGGCAGCGGTTTTGCGTGGGTTTTGGGGATGGCGATCGCTCAAATTTATCCGTCAGGCGCGACTGAAATGCCGCTGGCAGAGAGATTGCTGCGTGTAACTCAAAATTTGACCTCCAGCCCAAAACGCGCTCCAGCAACGCCAATTCCGGCGCTGCCGCCACCAACGGCTACACCGACTCCCCAGTCAAAAGTCAGTCCTGCCCAGAGAGAGAAATTGCAGTCGGATTTGAGGCAGTTGCAGGGCGAACTCAACGCGCTGATTGGTCGCACGGCGGCTTTGGAGAGTCAGTTGGGCAGCAGCCGCCCGACGGAAACTTTGGAAAAGCGTTTGCAGTTGATGTCGCGGGAATTGGCAGGGCCGGAAACGGCGGCAAGTGTTGCGCCTGCTTTACCGGCGATCGGCAGCAGCCCCAGTCTGAACCCTGAAACGGTGAATACTACCCCACAGAATGCCAATAATCCAGTGTTTGGGGGGGATGGGCTAATGGTGACTCTGCCCAGCGATGTTTTGTTTGATACTGGCAGCATTTCTTTGCGCGCGGGAACTAATGCGATTTTGGACAATTTGGTGGCGGAGTTGAGCAATCACGAGGGGGCAACTGTGCGGGTTGCGGGCCACACTGACGACGCGGGGGAAGCGGCGGATAATCGCAATGTGTCGTTTGCGCGGGCTCAGGCGGTGGTGCAGTATTTGTCTGGTGTGCTCGGTCAGAAGTATCATTGGGTGGCGATCGGCTATGGGGAAAGTCGCCCTTCGGTGGATAATAGTTCGGATACTAATCGGCAGCGCAACCGCCGCATTGAGGTGGCAATTAGTCCTTAGTCAGCGGATTTGTGGATACTAGATTTATTGCATGAATCTTCGATCGATAGTCAACCGCAGATGTAAGGCAGATAAACACGGATAAACGCAGATAATTTCCACAGAGGAGAGCGAATGCTTGCAATTGGAGTCTAGTGTGTTGAATTCTCAAGGCGTAAGCTGCTGTCACGCCGAAGGTGTCAGAGGTGGCAAGTCAGAATTATTTTTAGACCGATCTATTGCTTCTCGATGTTCGCTCCTAAGTTTCGGTTTTAAATACAAGTTCTCTATCAAAGCTGCCACTCCTGCAAACCAAGGTGGCACAATTACAGCTCCAATAATTCCTAATACTTGAACGCCTCCCAAGACAGACAGCAATTGGTATAAAGGATGCACGCCAACCGAGGAACCAACCAGCAAAGGATCGAGGACGTAAGTTTCTAAATTCTGGATGATTACAAATAACAGTAATACCCACAAAAGTACCCAGCCACCTTTCGCTAAAGCTACGATTAATGCGGGTACTGCTCCTAACACGGGGCCGATGAAGGGAATCAAGTTGGTAACACCGGCGATCGCACCTAAGCCTAAAGCAAATTCCGGCATTCCCAAAATGCTCAAACCTGTGGTAATAAATATCCCTAAAATGCCCGAAACTAATACTCGCCCGCGAATATAGCTTCCCATTCTTTCACCAATTGGCGCCACTTGTGCGGCTAATCTTGCGTCCCAAGGTTTTGGGAAAAACTGCACCAAACTTTTGATTAATGTGTCGCTGTCGGCAACCATGTAACCTGAAATAAATAATGCTAAAACTAAGCTGAAGAAACCGCCGAGAATACCTCTGGTTAAACTGTACGATCGCAAAACCAGTTGTTGACTCGATCGAATCAACCAATTAGTCAGCGATTGAGTGTCCACCAGACCCACCAAGGTTGGGGCGTCGTCGCTCAACCTACTCAATACATTAGTTGCCACAGTTCTCAAACTTTCGACATAAACTGGTAGCTGCCGTAGCAGTAACTCTATTTGTTCGATTACTGTGGGCCCGATTAACACTACCGTCCCGCTAAATCCGCCGATGAGAGTTAAATAAACCATAATCACTGCTAGCCAGCGGGGAACACGCATCGTTTGGGCCCAATTCACGATCGGGACGATCGAAGCAGCCAGCACAACTGATATCATCAGAATTACTAGCAGGCTCCGCAATTGCCACAGGAGCACTAGCAGCAAGGACGATGCTACAATTAGCAGCAAGTTAGGTAAAGAAATAGTTATCCGCTGTTCTGACATGATTATTCTGACAAAATTGAGTAATGATATTGTTGTCGATCGTGTCACTCTCTATTTTATGATAAACGATATGATATAAATAATATAATTAAGATTATGAATTCGCTATTAAAACCCGTTGAATCGATCGGCAGTTGCCGTGACGACTTGCGCGAGTTTCCTGAAGATGTCCAGCAAATTGTGGGTTTTGCTTTGTACCGCGCTCAACTGGGTAAAAAGCATCCTGATGCTAAACCGCTTAAAGGATTTAAAGGTGCTGGCGTTCTAGAAATTGTTGAGAATTTTGATGGAGACACTTACCGAGCGGTATACACCGTAAAATTTGAAGGAATAGTCTATGTTCTTCATGCTTTTCAAAAAAAATCCAAGCAGGGAATTGCTACCACCAAGCAAGATACAGATTTGATTGAATCTCGACTTAAGCGTGCCAAAGAACACTACAAAAAATATTTAGAACAGCAATAATTGGAGGAACAAAATGACTGAAGAAATAAAAGTGCATTCCAGTAGTGGAAATATTTTTGCTGATTTAGGGCTACCCAATCCAGAGGAATTACTGATTAAGGCAGAACTAGCTCATCAGATTAGTGAATTAATTTCGGAACGCCAACTAACGCAGAACCAAGCAGCAAAGCTATTAGGAATCGATGAACCTACACTCTCAGCATTGATGCGCGGTAAATTATCCGAGTTCTCTACGGAACGCCTATTTCGTTTTCTCAACGCACTCGGCAGCAACGTAGAGATTCGGATTGCCCACTCGCCACCAAATGTTCAAGCTAAAACTCACATTGTCGTTGCATCATAAGTAAACAAACAAGTAAAAAATTAAAAGATTAATATGCAATCACCACCTTCAAATCAAGATTTGTCAACAATTTCGTCTATAAAATCACCAACGCTGTTTTACGAATGGCAAAACTATCGCTGTGCTTATGATGTTTATCAGCCAACTACTGCGACAGAAGATAGCATCCCTTTGTTATTAATTCATCCGATAGGAGTTGGTTTGTCAAGAATCTTTTGGCATAGATTTTGTGAGAGTTGGTACAAAGCAGGGAACACTAATCCAATTTACAATCCCGACCTTTTGGGCTGCGGCGATTGCGAAATGCCCGCTGTGGCTTGCTATCCTGACGATTGGGCGGCACAGTTGCAGTATTTCTTGGAAACTGTAGTCAAAAAACCTGCGATCGTCCTCGTACAAGGTGCTTTACTGTCTGTAGGCTTGGCTTTAGCAAAAAAGCAGCAGGAAAGCGGCTCAAATTTAATTCGCGGCTTAGTCCTCGCGGGGCCTCCAGCTTGGGCGGTGATGAACAAACATTCGACAGAAAGACAGCAAAGAATTGTCTGGAATTTGTTAAATTCTCCCTTGGGAAACGCTTTTTACCGCTACGCCAGACGCGCTGAGTTTTTGCGGTCTTTTTCTGTGAAACAACTGTTTGGCGATGCTGCTAAAGTTGACAGCGAATGGTTGGATGCTTTGCAGGCTGGGGCGGCCAATCCTGACAGCCGTCACGCGGTTTTCTCGTTTTTAGCGGGGTTTTGGCGCCAGGATTACAGTAGCACGATTCAAAAGTTCGATCGACCTGCACTCATTGTGATGGGAGAAAAAGCCTCCAGCATCAGTCAAGAGGGTAAGGAAGAAAAACCAGATGAAAGATTAACGCAATATTTAGCCCATTTTCCCAATGCGGAAGGTTTATTAATGCCGGGGCGCAATGTTTTGCCCTACGAATCAACTGCAGAATTTGTCGCGGCGGTTGCGGAGTTTGTCAAGGGGAGTTTTTAACCGCAGATGTCAGCAGATTAACACAGATGAACGCGGATGGAATTTCATCTGCGTTCATCGGCGTTCATCTGCGGTTAAAAAAATCTAAATTTCAACTTCGATGCCAAATTGTTGTACCATCCTTTTGATCGATCAGAGTAATTCCCTTATCCTTAAGTTCGTTGCGAATTCTATCGCCCTCAGCAAAATCTCTCGCTTTCCGGGCATCTTTCCGCTGCTGAATCATCGCCTCAATCTCCCCATCACTCAAACCGTCAACAGCATCATTGCTGTCACTTTCCGGCTGAACTTCTAAACCCAAAACCCCCGCCAAACTCACCAAAGTTACCCATTTTTGCTGCAACAAGTCCGGCGAAGTTTCTGTTTTGCCTTGATGCACTAAAACATTGCCTTCTTTGCCCAATTCCTTAGCCAATTCAAACAAAACAGTCAAAGCGCCGGGAGTATTGAAATCATTGTCCATCGCTAATTGGAATTCCTGCACAGCTTTGCTATCCTGTCCTGTTTTCTCAACGTCCCAATTCAGTTGAGAAGCGTATCGCAGCCCAAACAGCAAACCTTCATTGATCGTATTCCAGCCATTTCGAGCATTAGCGATCGCCTCTTCGGTAAAATCTATTTGACTGCGGTACTGCGCCATAAACACAAACAGCCTCACCGCCATCGGTTCTACCGCTTTTGCATTCTCGCTTCCTTCCTTCTTGCTCCCCCCCTTACCAAGGGGGGGCTGGGGGGGGTTAGATTCCAAATCGCCCGACCAATTCCCCTCCAACAAATCGCGAATTGTAATAAAATTGTGCAAAGATTTCGACATCTTTTTGCCATTGACAGTCACAAAAGCATTGTGCATCCAATAATTAGCAAGTGACTTGCCAGTCGCCGCTTCAGATTGAGCAATTTCATTCTCATGGTGGGGGAAAGTTAAATCCGAACCGCCACAGTGAATGTCAATAGTTTCTCCCAAGCAATCGCGCACCATTGCCGAACATTCGATGTGCCATCCGGGGCGGCCTTTTCCCCAAGATGAATCCCAAGCAGGTTCTCCCGGTTTAGCGCTTTTCCACAGGGCAAAATCAGAGGAATCTTGCTTTTTTTGAGCTTCTATTTCTGCGGTTTCCAATCTACCGCTAGCCCCGGCTTGCATTTCTTCCAACTTGCGGCCGGAAAGTTTTCCGTAATCGGGAAATTGCCTCACGTTGTAGTAAACGTCGCCGCCGGAAGCATAGGCATAACCTTTATTTTCTAATTCGTGAATCAGCCGTTTAATGCCGTCCATTGTATGGGTGGCGCGGGGATATTCATCGGCCCTGAGAATATTTAGCTTGTCCATATCTACGAAATATTCATCGATGAAGCGTTCCGCCACGGCTTCCATTGTTGAATTTGTTTCGCGGGCGCGGTTGAGAATTTTGTCGTCAATATCTGTAAAATTCTGCACGTAGCGGACATCGTATCCCCGCCACATCAGATAACGGCGCACCATGTCCCAAACAATGTAAGCGCGGGCGTGGCCGACGTGGCAGTAATCGTATACCGTAACGCCGCAGCAATACATCCGCACCTTTCCTGGTTCGATGGGTTCAAAAGGTGATTCGCGACGGGTCAAGCTGTTGTAAAGCGTTAGAGTCATTCGATTTTAGATTTTAGATTTTAGATTTTAGATTTTACAAGATTTAGGCAGAACCTCTATGTCTTTAGATTTTAGATTTTAGATTTTAGATTTTAGATTTTAGATTTTACAAGATTTAGGCAGAACCTCTATGTCTGGGGTGTGCAGTGCCCACCTTATCTGTATCAATAGCGCGTCAAACCCTTTTTGCGTCCAGGACTTTTGGTTTGTAGTTGCGATCGCCCGTTAACGAAGCTTGCAGAAGAAGATCGCCCAACTGCCAGCCTAGGATATTTGGTACTAAATTTCCTCTATCCATAGTACCGCCCCAGCCGACTCAATCTCACATCTAATTTATGTCAGGAAATCTTGACAATTGTTTCGGAGACGATCCCCACCAGCGCCGTATTGTCAAAATTCCCTGACATATTGATCCCCAAATGCCTGAAAATGCGTATAAGTACCCAGGATTGAGGCAAAAGACCCCTTGACCGGATCGCAAGTTGTCTGCAACATTAAGTCATGACAAAGCGATCCCAAAGAAATGCTTCGATTAAGCCGAGGCAGCTCTGGGAGTCGAATAGCGCGTGTGCTGCCAGCACAGCGTTGCTAGCAGCACCGATCGCACTCACAAAATAGATCTTGTCAATCAAGAATCGACAGAAAAGTTTTATTTAGCTCGGACGGTGCGCGCAGAAGCCAAGAAGTCACAACCCCCGATCGCATGGGGAAAAGACAAGCTAAAAACAAGCAAGGCTTCAAAGGTTGGAGAGATTTGGAAGCTCGATAATATGTAGATTTAAAAGAGTTTCTAACTCAAAAAGTCAACACATTTGTGTTGGAAGAAAAAAATCTAACCCGCCATCCTAAATTAGTGGAGAACCAACTCATGGCAAAAGAACGCCCACCATTAGAAGAGATGACTTTGCGACAACTCCGCAGAGTTGCTAGCGAATGTGGAGTCTCTCGCTACAGCCGGATGCGGAAATCGCAACTCCTGGCATCAATTCAAGAAATTCAGCGCACCAAATTTTCATACAGCCCATCTCGCAAACTAGAGGCACAAGAAGCAGTGGAAGCAGCAAAGTTTGAACTCGGCCAAGAAGATAGAACAGGTGGTTCTTTGTCGTCTGTAGATGAAGGTTTAGCAGATTTGCCCAACGGCTACGGCGAAAGCCGGGTGGTGTTAATGCCCCGCGACCCAGAATGGGCCTACACTTACTGGGACATTCCCAACGATCGCAAAGAAGAATTGCGCCGCCAAGGAGGACAGCAACTCGCCCTGCGGATCTACGACGTTACAGATGTTAACCTCGACATTCAAAGCCCGCACAGCATTCAAGAATATCCCTGCGACGAACTGGCGCGGGAATGGTATGTGCCAATCCCCGTGAGCGATCGGGATTACGCGATCGACATCGGGTACCGCTGTGCAGACGGCCGCTGGTTGATATTAGCTCGATCGGCCGAAGTCCGCGTTCCTCCCGTCTATCCCAGCGACTGGATTGAAGATCAATTCATCACCCTCGATTGGGAAGAAGAATTGCAGGGCAAAACCTTCGCGGAACTGGTTCCTCCGGCCAAGAAACTCGCACAAGCAGTCAATGGCGGTGGTTACAGCACCAGCAACGCCATCTACGAACAAATCTTCGGCATGGCAGAATCAGCAGAATCCCTGCGGGTAGCGGGTTCTATCTTCGGTTCCATGCAGCACGTCGCCGGTTCCGTCCAGCAAGTCGGCATCCACGAACAAGCTCTCAGTTCCTACGTCTTCCCCTCCGGCGTCGGAATGTGGGCGGCTCCCACCATGTCCGGCCTCACCGCGTCGGGTGTCGGTATGTCCGGCCTCACCGCGTCGGGTGTCGGTATGTCCGGCCTCACCATGTCGGGTGTCGGTATGTCCGGCCTCACTATGTCCGGTTTCGGTATGTCGGGTGTCGGTATGTCGGGAGTTGGCTTCGCCGCCCCGATGCGCCCCCGCCAGTTCTGGTTAGTTGCTGATGCCGAACTGATCGTCTACGGGGCCACCGAACCAGACGCTACCGTCTACGTAGGCGGACAGCCGATTAAACTCAATGCTGACGGCACTTTCCGCTTCCAGATGTCCTTCCAAGACGGCTTAATCGATTATCCGATTTTTGCAGTAGCAGCAGACGGCGAACAAAACCGCGCCATCCACTTGAAATTCAACCGCGAAACCCCAGAACGGCGCACCAATACCAAGCAGGATGCTGTTGTTGAATGGTTGGGCTAATCCCAAAGGTCGATCGATCTGCGATCGTGCAGGTTTGTGCCAATTTTTTAACCATCACAAGGCATAGCCTGAGCCGATCGTGATTTGTTAAGGTTAATCCCAGACAACAACCCATAACACCCCCTATACACCGTTCTCCTGTTTTGAGGAGCGGTGTTTTTTGTGTTTAGAAGGAAGAAGTTCGGCAACGGATTGTGTAACGGATGTAACGGATGTAACGGATGTAAAGGATAGAAGGAAGAAGGAAGAAAAAAGAAGGAAGAATTATTTATTTAAATGTTCTCAATAGACTTGAATTTCATAAATCTTTGATTGAAGGATTAACTGCAGATTACAGGCAGATAAACGCAGATAAACGCAGATAATCTCAAGATAGTTGACTATTTTTGTAATAGGTCTAATATCTATCTGTAGATAGATGTTGATTTAACTCGCCATCTAATCAGTTAAATCAAAATTTGCACTTTTCACTCAAGCATTATTAAGTAAGCTAAAGTTTACTTAAACTTTTATTGCACAAACTCGCTAAATTCAGCGAAACAAAAGAAAGCGAGTTATGAGAGAAATAAGGCGATCGCACACCCACTTCTCAAAAACAAATGCAAAAAATAAATTCCCCGCCGCAACGAAGGCAGAAGCCTCGCATTTTAGCCTTGTTCGCTGCCACATTAGCCACCGTCTTGCTTTTATTTATTCTGCCGGCACTGACTCAACAGCCAGTCGCGATCACCATGTTAATGCAAGGTCAAGACCTTGTTAACTGGAAACCCTTTGTCAAAGAATTTGAACAGAAAAACCCCAAGATTCGCATCAACCTCATAGAAGGGCCTTTCGACAGCAACCTCATTGAAAATCTTTACACATCTGCCTTTCTTTTAGGCGACTCGCCCTACGACATCATCAACATGGATATTGTCTGGGTTCCCAAATTTGCAGCAGCAGGTTGGGTAAGGGATTTGACAGACAAAATTTCGCCCGAACAACTATCAAAATTTATCCAAGGAAACGTCGAAGGCGGGCGGTATCGGGGCAAACTTTACCGAATTCCCCACGCTTCCGATGCCGGAATGCTTTATTACCGCAAAGACATTTTAGAACAAGCGAAAATTCCAGCCCCGAAAACCTTTGAAGAAATGGTAAAAATCTCTCAAAACTTGCAGAAACAGGGAAAAGCAACTTGGGGTTATCTGTGGCAAGGCAAACAATACGAGGGAGTATCTGCGATGTTTGTCGAGGTACTCTCCGGTTTCGGCGGCTTCTGGGCTAACCCTCAAACTTTTGAAGTTGGGTTAGATAAACCGGAGGCAATTAAAGCAGTGGAATTTCTCAAAAATACGATCGCCTCTGGCATTTCTCCTCCCGGTCTCACCACCTACGGCGAAGAAGAAACCAGGCTGTTGTTTCAAAACGGCAAAGCACTATTTTTGCGAAACTGGCCCTATGTTTGGAAGCTGGCAAATGCCGAAGGATCGAATGTTAGAGGCAAAATTGCGATCGAGCCAATGCTCAGCAGTACCGGTCAAACAGGCGGTTCCTGCTTGGGCGGCTGGGGCTGGGGAATTGCCAAAACCTCAAAACATCCAGAACAAGCGTGGAAAGCAATTCAGTATCTTACTAGCGAGGAAACCCAGCGTAAATTTATTATACAAACTGGTTTAGTTCCCAGTTACAAATCCCTGTTTACCAACAAAGAAATAGTCGCCAAATATCCCCACTACCCGCAACTGCTAAAAGTAGTGGAACGGTCAGCTTTGCGCCCGCCCCTGGCACAATACGCTCAAGCTTCTGATATTTTGCAGCGTTATTTGAGTTCAGCTTTTACCGGGAGAATGAGTGCAGAACAAGCAATGAAAGCAGCAGCTAGCGAAACTCGCAATTTATTAGGCAGTTTGAAACAACCAAAACCTTTGTAAAATTGACATCTTGCACATCTTTGTGGGGTGGGCTTATAGCCCGCCCGAACAGGCTTTCCGGCCTGTTCCACAAATAGTTATAAACAGGCTTTCCGGCCTGTTCCACAAATAGTTATAAACAGGCTTTCCGGCCTGTTCCACAAATAGTTATTTTTTGTGTGGGGTGGGCTTCTAGCCCGCCCTAAAGGCATAAATTAAAGGTGAACAAGATGCAATTAGACAAGATGATCCAGCGCGAACAAAAAACCGGGTGGATATTAGTAGCACCAGCTTTGATAATTCTGCTGCTAGTATTTGCTTACCCAATGTGGGGTGGGCTTATAGCCCGCCCGAACAGGCTTTCCGGCCTGTTCCACAAATAGTTATAAACAGGCTTTCCGGCCTGTTCCACAAATAGTTATAAACAGGCTTTCCGGCCTGTTCCACAAATAGTTATTTTTTGTGTGGGGTGGGCTTCTAGCCCGCCCTAAAGGCATAAATTAAAGGTGAACAAGATGCAATTAGACAAGATGATCCAGCGCGAACAAAAAACCGGGTGGATATTAGTAGCACCAGCTTTGATAATTCTGCTGCTAGTATTTGCTTACCCAATATTGCGCGCTTTTTGGCTGAGTTTATTTACCCAAAACCTCGGTACAGAATTAAAACTGGTTTTTTCCGGTTTTGCTAACTACAGTCGAATGTTAGGCGACGGGCGTTTCTGGCAAACTTTAGGCAACACCACTGTATTTACAGTCGTTTCTGTTTTGCTGGAATTAATTCTCGGTATGGGCATTGCCTTAGTCTTAAATCAATCCTTCCCAGGGCGCGGCATTGTTCGGACAATCTCCCTGCTACCTTGGGCGCTGCCCACTGCATTGATGGGAGTAGCTTGGGGGTGGATTTTTAATGACCAATACGGCGTAATTAACGACATTTTGAGGCGTTTGGGATTGATTCAAAATAGCATTAGCTGGCTGGGAGATCCGACTTTGGCAATGATGGCAGTAATTACAGCGGATGTGTGGAAAACTACGCCCTTTGTCAGCTTGCTTTTGCTAGCAGGATTGCAATCAATTCCCGGTGATTTGTACGAAGCCCACGCGATTGACGGCGCGAGTAGCTGGCAGAGTTTCCGTCAAGTTACCGTGCCCCTGCTGATGCCCCAAATTGTGATTGCTGTGCTGTTTCGATTTGCCCAATCTTTCGGCATTTTTGACTTGATTCAGGTGATGACGGGAGGGGGGCCGGCGGGGGCAACGGAGACGGTTTCTATCTACATTTACAGCACGGTAATGAGGTATTTAGACTTTGGGTACGGGGCGGCTTTGGTGGTGTGTACTTTTTTGATGTTAGTGGCAGCAGTTGCGATCGCCGCTTACCTGTTATCGAGAACCCGCATCAATTGATTTTAGATTTTAGATTTTAGATTTTAGATTTGAGGATTGTAGATTGTAGATTTTAGATTGCTGAACGGTTTAAATTTTTCCTTTCCTTGGTATAAATTATGTCGATAGCCCGCGAACAACCCACAAAAAAAACCTTTGACATCCGGCAATTAGTCTTGCCAATATCGGCGATATTAATTGTCTCCTATTTCCTCGCACCTATTATCTGGCAGGTGCTAACTTCTTTCAAAGTCAATCCAGATATTTCGGCGATTCCCAACGTCTACATTCCCAAACGAATTACTTTCGAGCATTACCTGTCGCTATTCCAGCGGCGCCCGTTTGCACTTTACATTTTAAATAGCGCTTTTGTTTCCATTACTTCAACATTGCTGTGTTTGGCTGTAGGCGCTCCTGCAGCTTACGCTTTAGCCCGGTTGCGGCTGTGGGGCGAGAGAATCATCCTGGCAACTGTGACGGTTGTAACGCTATTTCCGGCGGTGCTGCTATTTTTGGGACTGCTGGAAATTGTCAAAGCTTTGGATTTAGGCAATAATTATTTAGCCTTAATTATTCCTTACACTGCTATCAATTTGCCGCTGACAATTTTGGTAATGCGGAGTTTCTTTCAACAGTTGCCAAAAGATTTGGAAGATGCGGCTAAAGTAGACGGATACAATACTTTTCAAATGCTGTGGCAAATCGTGCTGCCGATGACATTTCCAGCTTTAGTCACAACTGGAATTTTGACGTTTATTTCAGCTTGGAACGAGTTTATTTTTGCACTGACATTTATGACTCGTGAATCTCTAAAAACAATCCCCGTTGCCACGGCTCAACTCAGCGGGGTGTCAGTATTTGAGATTCCTTACGGCCCGATCGCCGCAGCTACCGTTTTGGGAACTTTGCCCTTGGTTTTGCTGGTTTTGGTGTTCCAGCGGCGCATTGTTCAGGGTTTAACAGCGGGTGCAGTCAAGGGATAGTCAGTTGTCAGCAGTCAGTTGTAACTCACATCTTGCACCATTCTCAAGAACAGGCAAGATGCCTGTTCCACAAAGAGTAGATTTCTTGTGGAATGGGCTTCTAGCCCGTTCCTAAAAGGCTTATTGAGAATGGTGCAAGATATCAGTTGTAACAACAGTCAACAGTCAACAGTCAACAGTTTAAAAATCATGGCAAAATTGCAACTCAAAAACCTCAATAAAACCTACAGCCCTAAAGTTGTTCCCGTGAAAGACATTAGTTTGGATGTCAGCGAAGGGGAATTTCTAACTTTGCTGGGGCCTTCGGGGTGCGGCAAATCTACGACGCTGCGGTTAATTGCAGGGTTGGAACAGCCGACTAGGGGCGAGATTAGAATTGGCGATCGCGATGTCACTTATCTCAGACCGGGCGATCGCGATATTGCAATGGTTTTTCAAAGTTACGCGCTTTATCCGCACATGACAGTATACGAGAATATGGCATCGAGCCTCAAACTTCGCAAAATCTCCTCCAGCGAAATCAATCGGTTAGTGACGGAAGTTGCAACATCCCTCGGATTGACGGAATTAATCGATCGCAAACCAGGAAAACTATCAGGCGGACAGCGGCAGCGAGTGGCCCTCGGCCGCGCATTAGTGCGCCAACCGGAAGTATTTTTGCTCGACGAACCTTTGAGCAATCTCGACGCATTATTACGGGAAAAAGTTAGGGCCGAACTTAAACAATTGTTTTCCTCACAAAAAGCTCCGGTAGTGTACGTAACTCACGACCAAACCGAAGCAATGACGCTTTCTACCAAAGTCGCAGTTCTCAACTGCGGCAACGTGCAGCAGCTCGATCCGCCACACTTAATTTATACTCGTCCGGCCAATCAGTTTGTAGCTGGTTTTGTGGGCAGCCCGCAAATGAATTTGCTCGTGCTTAAATGCCAGGGCAATTTTGCTAAGTTGGGGGAGTTTGGAGTTCCACTCCCAAATATGCCGACTGTGCCGCCAGAAATTGTGTTGGGAATTCGCCCCGAACACGTCGGCTTTGCAGATGCAGAGGCCGGCAAGATGTCGGCCCCAGAGGCAATTAAAGGTGAGGTTTTTTTAGTGGAAAACTTGGGGATGCAAAATTTAGTTAGCGTCCGAGTTAAAGGTGTGGAGTCTGTAACGGTGCGGGCTTTGCTGCCAAATGACCGCCACTGGAATTCCGAAATTGTAGAGCTGGTTTTTCCGCCTCAGTTGCTGCACTGGTTTGACGTGAAAACGGGCGATCGCTTGCAATAAGAATTTGCCCTGCATACCATGCTTGATTAAAAATTGTCTAACCATGTGTATAAAAATATGTTTTTTGCTTCTAACTAAGTTATGACTTTAGTTAGAGGTAGAACTATTTGGCTGCTGTTAAGGTGATATTCATGTGTGAAAAAGCTAATTGGCTCACACATAGGTTGCGTGTTTACCAGATTTTATCGTTAACCTATAACTCTATTTAGGTGGTCGATCGCAAGTTAAAGCTAAGTTGGCTTTACCTCGCATTAGCTGCTAAATTTGGAGCGAGTCAATTAGATGAAAAAATGTTGAAAATTATCACCAATTAACTTCGGGAGTATTACTGAGATGAATTTGATTTCCACAGCCATTGCTCGCATCAGTTCCCTGCTTAAGGGTTTTCAAATCAAGAGTTTTTTGAGTGTTGTCCTAGTCGGTTTTCTGCTCCTAACAACAAATGTTGATTCGGGAAGCAGTAACAAAGGTTTTGGCGCGCAAGCCAGCTCAAAGTCTGAGCTCAACAATCCTGAAAGACCCCAAACAACACGGGAATGGAGGCAAGAAGCTCGCGAAACCTCAGACTCTCCAGGCGATCGAGTTCAGAAGATTGGGCAAGAGGCAGGAGCAGCCGTGAAAGAAATGGGGGAGATGTATCAAGACACTGCTAAGAGAAGTATCCGCGAATTAAAGGATTAGTAGCTCCCACTAAAAAAATATAACACTGAGAAACCTGATTGCTTTCGGGGCGCAGCCAAGAGTGCTCGCCCTTGCGAGTTTCTGAACACCTGAAAAGTTTGAGGTTTAAATAGGTTGAGCTAGTTAATACGGCAGACGCAATCAAGTAGGCGACCATACATAAACTAGAACAGATGCTCAAAAACCCAGTTTCTCAGGTGAAACTGGGTTTTTGAGTTGAAAGTCTTTTATGTTACAGCATATTCGCTGGTTCATAAAGTACATTAGGAATGAGAATTAAATAACTTCCACTCTTGAAAGTGGGATGGGCGTCCCGCCCATCCTTTTTGGACGGGCGGGACGCCCATCCCACAATAACAATTAAAATTGTAAGTTATTTAATTCGCGATCCTTAGCAGCTATATTGTGTGGTGTTAGTCCGTAGGGTGCGTCGCTCCTTCATATTTGATAAAGATTGCAGATTGACGGGTGTATCCGCACCTTACTCGCGTTTCTCTTCTTGTATGTACCGCATATACATGGAATATGCTGTATGTTGAGGGCGGGCTTTCCGGCCCAACCCCTACTCCCCACAAGAAGGAAAATTTATTGCCCCATGCAATTTAAATGCGTATTAGCTTAGCCTCGTTACTGGTTTAAATGCTCCACAGCTTATTGATGATATTATTTGTGGTAATCAAGGTCATATCCTCAAAGATACTTAGGGTGCGGGTGCAAGAAAAATCATAGTTTGTGGGTATCGATCGCAGACTGCAAAAAATCGCTATAAAAACCTGGCCGGGAGAAAACAAAAATATGATGAATGACGGCAACCAAAAAGCTGAAGCGCCTGAAACCGAGGATGCACAAAATTTGTCCGGCATGGCGAAAGCTTTTCTTGTGAACGTGGCTTGGTCTTACGCAGAGGCATTGGAGCTAATGAAACGATCGCGAAATCCACAGGAACCGGCGCCGGAATCTCCGACAGAACAAGTCGAAGCTGATACTGAAAAAAATTAATGAAAGACTATTAATGGGATGGATTTGCTAAACTATCTGGAGATGCGATCGATCGCAATAGTCAATTATAGCAATACTCGCATCAGTTTCAATAACTGGTTAACTTCCAAGCTCTGCCTGGGAAACGATGTAAGCGAGGCTCTGCCTCTGCCCAGACTAGGGAGGCTCTTCCTGCGGATATGCGTTACCAGGAAGAGCCTGGTAACGAGTAAAAGCCTGGTAACGAGTAAAAAGCTTTAGTTCGGGGATGACAACTGCGTTGTAGGTTTGAACCTCAACCTATATCTATCCATAAAAGGGATTTAAACTAAACAAAGTACGGTTTTACGGCTACAGTGTACAAAACAAATAACCAATTTTTAGATTTGTCTCATGTCTAATTCAAAAATGATTGGTAAAGCGATCGCAGGTAGCCTTTGCTTGGGCATCCTCATTAGCTTCAACGCCGCCCTCGGTTCAGCATCCGCAGCAACACCAACAATTGCCCAAGAAACAGCAGCCCCGGCCGCTAGCACCCTCGACCAGCAACTCCTAGGCCAATGGCAAGGCACTGTCGCCTCGGGTCAGTCTTTCACCTTCGTCTTTGCGCCAGAAGGCAAATTGTTTCTCATGGCTAAAGGCCCCGACGGAGCTGCCCGCGCCAAAGAAATGAGGTACAAAGTTAATCTGGGTGAAAAACCGATGCACATTGATGTCGGCCTCAGCAGCACAGAAACCGTTGAGACTGTTTTTGAGTTGACTCCCGAAGGTCAAATGCGGCTTCAGTTGCAAGGCACGAATCCCGGACAGGCGAGGCCTAATTCCTTAAACGAGCAGGCAACTGTGTTTAAAAAGGTCTCCGAGGCAACTGCACTGCCTCCTGACACTCAAGTCATCGGTTTTTAAGGAAAATTGCAGGCAGAAGTATAATTTGGTGAAAAAACGGTTGCTAATTTTGGGGGGGACGGGGGATGCTGCGGCACTGGCGGTGAGAGCGTCTCAAATTGCTGATATTGAGGTGGTTTCTTCGCTAGCAGGACGCACTCAACAGCCTTTTACCCCCAAAACGGGTACGGTGCGGATTGGGGGGTTTGGTGGGGCGGCTGGGCTGGCGGCGTTTTTGCGCGTTAGCTCAGCCCGCCCCTACGGGGGCTACGCCAAGGGAGTCGATCGCCCGATCGACTTTTTGATTGATGCTACTCATCCGTTTGCGGCTCAGATTTCTGCTAATGCTGCTGTTGCTGCTGCTGAATGTAATGTGCCCTATTTGATGCTGGTGCGGCCTGCTTGGGAGAGGGTGGAGGGCGATCGCTGGATTGAAGTTGCGGGCCACTCGGAGGCTGCAAGGGCTTTATTAGGGCTGTCTCAGCGGGTGTTTCTGACGATTGGTAGGCAGGAATTGGCTGCTTTTGCTGGTTTGGATGCTATTTGGTTTTTGATGCGGGCGATCGATCCTCCGGCACTCAATTCTCCTATTCCTAATGGTAAGTTGTTATTAGCAAGGGGGCCTTTTTCTTTGGATGAGGAGCGTCAATTACTATTAGAATATCAGATTGATACTATTGTTAGTAAAAACAGCGGCGGCGGTGCTACTTATGCGAAAATTGTTGCGGCTAGGGAACTGGGAATTCCGGTGGTGATGGTGCAGCGGCCGCCGATTGCGGATGTTGAGCAGGTTGCTGATGTTGCAGGGGCGATCTCTTGGTTAGTTCAGCAGTTATGATATCAAATTCGTTAGCATCGGAATAGTAAATTCGAGTTGACTGTTGACGGTTGACGGTTGACTGTTCACTGTCAACTGTCAACCGTCAACATCGTTCTGGTGTTACCGGAAATGATATTAGTAGGGTTTCAAACATCGGCCAGGTTCTGTCTTTGAGTAATAGTTGATTTCCTGGCTGGATGATTATTTGTTTTAGTTCTAGCTGCATTTTTTGACTGTTTTAATAGGGTTTGAAATATAAAATAATTTAAGTTAATATTTTTTAGCAATTCAGAAGTTATGCGGAATTGCTGTTAGAGATTAAGATTCAATTTATTGAAAACTATGGTAGCGTTCGGCAATCATTTCCTTCAGCAGTTCTCATTCCTCCTAGGAGAGTTTCCACGATCGCACACTGCTTAGCACCACCGTTAACAGTAGAAACTGTTACCACAAAAGGTAATTCTGGATTGTTTAAATTGTTGGGATCGACTACACCGTTATAATTAAAAGTAAGTTGTGTAGCAGCCGTGCAGTTGTTATTAGGACAGCTAGCAACAGAAAGTTTAACCTGTCCAGGTTTAATTTCGCCTCCCGCGTCGAAAGTCACTGTTTGTAGCGGAGGATTTTGGGCTGGATCTGTCTTAATTGTAGCTGTTGGCGGGTCAACCAATCGATTTAATGTAACTACTCTATCGCTCTTAGTTCGCTTTGCTTCGCTTTGTGCAAATCGTAATGATTGGAAAACGCGATCGTTCACAGTGCGAACTCTTTGTCTGTTGATGAATCCCTGCCAGCTTGGAGCCGCGATCGAGCTGAATATACCTATGATTAACGCTATCACGAGCACTTCTAGAAGGGTGAATCCTCCATCATCTTTTCTGGATGCAGTTTTGTTGAAATTAGGGTTTGCTTTTGTTGCAGAAATCTGCAAAACTTTTAATAATATTGGGGTTTTCATTTTATTCTCCTGTTTTATATGCTAGTCGCGCTATTCGGCAATCAGTTTTAGACATCAGTTATCTTCCTCGCGCACCCAGACCTTGTACTTGCACGCTTGCTGTTGGGAAAAATGCCGATCTGTTGGGGTTGTAAGCAGTATCGTTGGGTTGAAGGCGGCGGAGGCTGTTTCCTCTTAGCGTCACTCTGGCTATGTTTTTAGATGTATCAACACAAGCGTAAAAGCTATTTGTTGGGTTGGCTATTATTAAAGTTGTTTCTGGGATTGGTGTTGGCGTAACTCCTGATGTATCGGTGGGATTGCCAAGAGCGGTTCTACATTCATTGCCTGTGAGTGCCGGCCCGGGGCTGTGGTCAATGTAATTAACCAATACTTCAATACGATCCCAACCCACGCCTGGGAACGTCACATTTTGAGTGGGGTTACTGATGTCAAAACCTGGGTTAAAGGCATCACTGCGATCTTGCGAGTCACTTACACCAGCAAAGTAGCGGTTTAAGAGAGCTGGATCTGTCAAGTTAGGATCTCGCAGTCCGTCCTGAATTTGATACCTAACAATACGGGTAGGACAAGGGGCTCCTGATGGCTGACACCAAGTAGGGTTTGCATCTCTAACTTCGTAGTAGGCAACTAATGCTAGAACATAGGTATCGTTGCACGTATTTGCGCCGTTTGGTGTTGTGGTGCAAGTATCTGGTTGGTCACCTGCAACCAGAGGAAGAGAATTCGGGAGAATCTGTCGCTTCCAAAATACAAGAATCGGGGTTTGAGTTGCATTTGCAGCGGGGATGAAATTCCCTGCTAGGAGTGCAGGAATGCCTGTAGCAGTAGTGGTGGGAGTGCTGGCAGGAGCGGGATTATTATCATAAATATAAATAGCTTGACTCAAATCTTGGGCTATGAAATCAAGTGCCGCCTGAACGTCTTGCTCGGTGTTTGACTTTACTTGTTCCCTCCTGTCGGTATTCAGCATATCGACTACAAAACCGAGCATCGGCGTAATGATTAAAAACGCCATAATTGCTCCGACTAATAGCTCGACGAGAGTCATGCCCTTTTCAGTTTGAGCTGGCCCTGAGCGGTTTCGTTGGTGCTGAGTTTTTAGAAGCAACCTGAGTAAAGTTTTCATTTTGACTTTTTCCTTTGTCACATGGGGGAGCGATTATGATTTGATAACACGGCTTTGATTACTGGCACAGAGAGTTCTTAATTCCATCAGGGTTAGAGGGAGAGTTAAGTTGAGAACATAATGCTTGACGCGCGGACGCAGTTCCTTGTGAAGTAGGGGGAATTTGTGTTTTCATTACCACCAAAGGCGCTTGAGGATTGCCCAGACCGGAATTAGCAACTGATTGCTGTACAGTTGTCATTGTCGCTCCGGTAAACCCATCCGCGCGGTAAACCCGCACAGTCAGCTCATAGCCTGTTGGTGTCGGATCAGTGGTTGTATTAGCTGGATTTCGCCAAAGACCTTGAACAAAAAAGTCTTTGCTGTCATCACAATCTGGGGTTTCATTGAAGTTAACGCAGTACAAATTACTCTGAGGGTTTGTAGAATCAGGAGCAGGAGGAACAGTCGTATATCGGGCCGGAAAACCGATCGTAGGTTGTGAATTAGTTGGAGGTTTGATCGCCCCCACTCTCAGAGCGTTGATGTAAGCTGTAGCCGCCTGGGTGGCCAGTTCTATCCGCCGCGCTTGTACGCGAGTCGCTACTGAGTAAGCCATCACAGGGGCGATCGCAATCATCAGCACCGAAACTACAATCATCGCTACCAATGACTCGATAATCGTGTAGCCACCATCTCGTGACTGGGATAAATTTTGGTGTTGTTTTTGCTTAGTCATAAATAGGACTCCAGTAATTGCGCGGCGGAAAGTTAGAGGGTTAAGTCGGGCAGCCACTGCGAAGGGAAGTGGCATTTTGATTCGCATTCGGCTGCTGATCGGCAGCCACAGTGCCACACATCAAAGTTTTTACCCACGGGTCATTGCGGGGTACTTCCCGGAAATACTCAGCAGGCTGAGTATTTGTCGAAGGAGTAGTGAACCTTTGAGTAAACAAGTCAGGTGGCTGAGATAGCAGGCCCACGTCAAAACCCCAATTCCGGTTTGGCGGGGTGAAGTATGGAATCTGAAAACCTTGTATGTTGTATCTAGTTTCTGCCGGGATACCTGCAAGACGAGCAGGCGGTGCATTATTAAGCGATACGGCGAACAGAGTTACCAGTTGATTTGCCGTATTTAGAAAGCCGTCAGGCAAACTTGGCAGATAGGGTGCGGTACTAAAAGCGCTGCGCTTTTGCTGCACAAAAGACCCTTTGATGTTACTAGCAATTGCATCTGTACCATTACTCCACCTCTCCAAGAATCTGGGCAAGTTTTGCAAACCGCCGTTAAAGTCACCCACCGAATTGTTTAGCGCCCTCGAAGGAGTGTCGCCCGCTCCCACGATCAGATTGAATGTGGTACCGTTACCACCTACAGCCATGGGTACCCAGCGTGTTTGTTGTGCACCCGCTACGGTACCTCGTGGGTCGTATGGCGCTGATCCTGTTACTCGTGTTACATTCATGAGCTGCGGGTGTGGCACCAATAGTGGCTGCGACCCCGCGTAGTTGTAGGTTGCTGGCGGTACTGTTAATGCTGGTAATGGTAATGGAGTGCTTGCTGCTGCGAGCCTTGGTAGAGGTACTTTGCTGGCGTCTGTAGTGCCGGCAGAGGTAGCGTCGGTGTTGACCCGATACGGAAGACTGGTATCGTAAACCACAGTATTACCCGCAGGATTCGACCCCGCAAACCACAGAGCGTTAGTTCCTCTGACACCGCCGACACCTGGTGCAATATTTCCTCCATTAATCCCCCAAGGCTGTGGATTGGCAGGGTCTAACGGCCTCTGAAAAGCCACGCGGCGGGGGAATCGCTGCAATGCCGGCAATGGAGGATCGACGGTCGATCCAGCTTGAAAAGATTGAGTAGTGAGGTTAGGATTGGGTGGCACATAATTCCCAGCAGCCGCCGCAGCGGTTGCCGTGCGTGGTGCATTTCCTCCTGTTGCTAGCGGATCGACAAACCAGTCGGCATCCGTACACTCAGAAACCGGCAGTTTCATGCAAGTTTCCATTACATATTCTGGGAAAGGCCCCCGTCGCTGCACCGGGGTAACAAAGTTGTTGAAGTAGGAGCTCCATAGTGGGGCTGATTGATTCACTCCAGCCGCGTAGTTAGCGTCTGTCAGGACTGGCGTCGCACCCGGGGCAGCTAAATTGCCGTTGGTTAAAAATGCCCCGCTGGAAAGTCCGTTAGTAACAAAGTTGTTGTTGAAAAATCCTTGCTGTCTGCGGGGTAATACAGCAGCAGCGCCCGCATTGTTTCTCAGGTCAAAGTCTCCCTCGTTGCGGAAACCAAAACGGTAATTTTGCGATAGCAGGGTGACTGCATCTGCCAGCACTGTTGCCGGTCTCCAAAAGTCTCCCTGACAGTTCGGCAGCCTAGGATCTCCCTGGCGGCAAGCAAAGCTGGGGTTAAGGGTGTCACGAGTGTAAAAGTTTCCCCAACTTGGGTTATTCACACGATCCGTAAACTCTTCCACTTCTGTAAAAGTGGGTGTAGTACCCGGAGCAGCGGGCGGGATGTTGCCGTGAAGGTTAAAGTTTCCTTTGATGTAAGCCGGCAAATTCGATACCAAGGTCAGCCCTTTTTCTATGACTACAGCATTTAGGTTCGCTGGTGGTATGGGGGTGTTTCCGCCACCGCGAAATAGCTGCTGACCGTTAATCAGGACAATGCCGTTAGGCTTGCGGGTTGGATCTAGTAGGTTGTCTGTAGGACTGAGATCTCTGTCCCTCAATGGATTTGTCGTTCGAGAGCTGCGATCGGGTAGCGCGTCGTCTCGGCTAGCATAAATAATCCCGCTGTTTGGCAACAAATATTCCGTGGCTGGCCCGTTAGGAATTGTTGGAGCGGTCGATCTTTTAAGTTGAGCTAAGTCAAGCTGAGTGGCCCGAATTTCTAAGGGTTCCCGTTCTTCTAGGGGTTGGTTGTAATTGCCGGTTAATTGTGCTGCTGGTGGGGCTGTACCTATTGGACTGCTTAGGGTAAAAGCTTCGTTGACGATCGTCCTCGGGTCATCGCGATCGACCGCCTTGACTTCTCTGCCGTTGATAAATGCTACTTCTTGAATTGCCCCGTCAGGAATCAGTCCAGGAGCACGAGCGATCGAGCCGTCAAGTATTTGTAGGGCACAATTAGTTGAGTGAATAGCTGCTTGTTGTGCTAGCGTGCGAGCCGCTGGAGCAACTTGGAGGGCGGTTCTCAACGGCCCGTTGGCAAACCTACCATCAGGAAAAACCATATTTGCCTGGGCTTCCAAAATAGGGTCTCCACCGCCCAGCAAGCCTGTAGCGACGTTCAGGACTGAAGCAGCCGGTTGCAGTCTTTGGGTTGGGGGGCCGTATGTGATGCCGTTGTTAGAGCCGATAAAGGCCTGCTGTGTTCCCCGTGTTCCTTGGCGTATTGCGACATCTGGTGCGAGCGCTCCCTCTCCGCTAACATCGGGTAGGGCTCCGGTCGATATGTTTCTCGCTGTGGAAGCATTGCTGGGGTCGTAGTAGCTGCTGACGCAGGCCAAGGGGGTCTGAACTGGTTGGGTTCCTGCTGCTGCTTGTGCTACTGGGTCGTAGCCATTTGCGTACTGATACACTGCGGTTGCCCGCATCCGCAAGTCACCTTTGGCAAATTGGCGAGCCGTGGCGGCTTGCTCAGCAACAAAATTAGGATTGTTCTGTGCTGCAGGCAAGCCAGTGCCGTCTGCCGTTGCTCCGGCCGGCCAGGAAGCCCAGTCACCGGGGTTAGAACCCACGGTAGTATTGTTCCATACTTGAGAACCCGGGCCCAATGGGGACATCGGCATCGAGTCGGGCCACACGACGCGGTACTGTTCCACAGCCGCTGTTTCCGGGTCGTCGTAAGTATTGGCGGCAGGGAAAGCAAAGCCGGAGGCGGGTCCAGTTACCCGAAGACCAGTAGTAGCATTTATCCAGCTAGGTGGTGGCAGGAAGGAATTAGTGCGATCGTACACTCCTGCACTGGTAATTACCCGCAGACCGCCAACACCGTCAAGGGGAGTTTTCGGTTGTTCAGTGGCGCTTTTTTCCCAGAAACCATCTCGGAAAGGATTTGCGAGGTCTGGTGCTTCGCCTACACCGTTGCCGCGGTCAGTTGCTCCCACGTCAGCCAGTTTGGTTACTTGCGGTGTGCGGGTGCGAACTGGGCCGTTATTTGCCCATGTAGTGGTGCCATCTACTGCCTGAGCGTCATTAGTAAATGTCGTGCCGTTCCACCGCAGTGTTGGCAAGTTGTTGCCTACCGTAACTCGATTGCCCAATAAATTTTCGCTGTCCGTAAGTTTTAACTGAGCGGGGTCTTCGGCTGGTAGCTGAGTTGGACGGATAGTGAGTCCCGTCGGCCCGGCCGCACTTCCTACGGTCGCAGTTCCATTAGGAAGGCTCCAGGCATCTATTGGTCTGAGACTGTTACCGGTTCCTTGAATGTAGTTCCCGCCCGCAACAACCCCTCCATTGCTTCCGAGGGGTGCTTCTGCAAAAGGAACTTTCCGCAGCCTATCTTTAAAATAATCTTGTAATGCTTGATCGCGACTCTGACTCTTGGGGGCCAGCCTTGCTTGCTGAACAGAAACTGGGTCGTTATTACCTGTTGGATCTGCTTGTATTTGACCCTGTACCAAGGCATCTAACCGCTGGGAGTAAGCGTTGTTGTTGTACAGTACCTGAAGGCTGTTTTGATCTACAGATTGATTGGGGGCGCTGTTAATTGTTGGCGCATTTGTATTGGGTTGGTTTGCGGTGTCGCTTATGCTTTTGAAAAGATGTACTCCCACGGCATTTCGAGTCTCACTATTACCCGCCCACCCGTTAACAACATTACCGCCTACGAGTATTCTGCTATTTTCTTGATCGTAAAAACAAGATTGCTTGCTACTAACCTCATATAGTTGAACCGTATTTGGCGCATTTAAACCTGTCACCAAAAAGTTGCTATTTGTCAATATCCGCCCGTTTAGATTCAACGGAGGTCCAGGCGATATATCTAAGTCGTCTTCATATACAACCGCATTGTTGCTGAGGGGAATGCGGCTTTGGTCTTGCTGGTATTCGAGAGCCGATATGCTGGAGGTTCCAGTGAAAGCTTGATACTTGTTGGAGGGGTTCAAGCCGCTTGCTATATCCTCCGGTTTAATCGGTACGTTAACCGTGTAAACAAAGAAACTTTTCTGGAGCCGGCCAGTTCTTCTTTCCCAACCTGAGTCCCCTACCAAACTTGCAACCGTACCCTCTCCTTGAGTACAGGCTGGGTTGATGGTTCCTGTTTGCATTGGCGGTGTTCTGGCATCCAGTTCTTTTCTCGGTCTTGGATTTACACTTTTTGGAGTACGAAAGTAGATTCCGTAAAGAGTAAAAGTGTCAAATATACCGTCGTTATTGGTATCGACCGGATATCTCCAAGCAGTATTTAGCTCTTCATTTTCTATGTTGGGTGCGCTAAAAAGCGAGCTTTTTAGGTTCGCAGGGGTAGGATCGAGAGTGCCGTTGTTATTTAAATCGGCTCGGAGTACCAGGCGTTCCTCACCCGCGAATGTATAAAAGTCATTATTTGTATCATAAGACGACATAATCCGGTACATTTCTGCATCGGATGGAGTTGATGTCGGTCTTTGCGGATCTTCCCGCAGCATATATTCAATTTTCGCTTTAGCCCGATCGAGCGCGGGAGTCGCCGCCGCCAGTACCTGCTGGTTCACGCGCACGTTACGCGCCGTATTCGCCCGATCGAACGATCGCAGCGTAATCGCCACAGTCAGCAAAATCACTACCAGCAACACCATCGTCACCGTCGGCAGCACAAACCCCGCCACCGGCAGTCTCGCCCTCCGGCCCATAGCCATCAGGGTTTGCAGCATTGCTCTCATCAGCCGCTTCGCCCCGGATCTGGTAACACCAGCAATCCGCCGCAGCAGGGATACGATAACTTTGGATAATTTGCTCTTAAACATTGACGCCTTCCTGAATAATTTCAGAGATGGTATTGCTGGTAGTTACTGCTCGACAGTACAATCCCATCTTTATTGTTCCCATTTTCCACAACCTGCATATCAGCCTCTTGCACAAATTTTAATTTGTACCTTGGCTGAAAAATAAAACCCACAAACCCACAACCAAAATCGCCGCCGATAATATATTTCCGCGAAAGATTTGCCCCGCAGGGATTAGATATTCCTAACTCCACTCTAATCTAGTTAAATTGAAATGTCAGGGGTCAATCGATTTTAGATTTTAGATTTTAGATTTTAGATTGACTTGCGCGAGATAAATGCTCTTTCTTGAGGATTTTGGATTTTAGATTTTCGATTGACTTGCGCGAGATAAATGCGGGGGCTTGATACCACCTTTGAAATTCGTGGTCAGACTCAGAGTGAATGCGATCGCCCAAAAACAGCGATCGCGATCGTATCCGATGTATTTCCCAGCCCTTGTCTGGCAGGCTTTGTTGTTGTGTTCGCCTTGCTAGCGCTTTTCAACCACCGGAATCTACAATCACGATCGGCCCATCGAATCGTTATGCCTGTCAGCGCCATCAAATCTAAATTGGGCGATCGAATTGCCCTAATGCCCCCAAGTGCGATCGAATTGCCCTAATGCCCCCAAGTGCGATCGAATTGCCCTAATGCCCCCAAGTGCGATCGAATTTTCGTCTTGCGCCCCAGCCCGCCGGGGGTTAAAAACCCCCGTCTCATAGCTAAAGTCCTCTTGCATAGGACTAATCAAATATTAAGATATTAGATATATAAATACATCTTCAGTCCTTTTCAAAGGACTTGCGCTATGAGACGGGGGTTTTAACCCCCGGCGGACAATCGGTACAAATGCCAAATCCGAAACACTGTCAGTACAAGCGCCAAATAAACCTACCATCCCCACCCATGAAACAACCCCCCAAACCCCCCGACTTCATCATCATCGGCGCCCAAAAAGGCGGCACAACATCCCTGTACAACTACCTAATCCAACATCCCCAAATCCTCCCCGCCGCCCAAAAAGAAATCCATTACTTCGACTTCAACTTCGACAAAAGCCCCGACTGGTACTACGCCCAATTTCCCCAGCCCCAACCAGGCGAAAACCTACTAACCGGAGAAGCCAGCCCCTACTATATCTGTCACCCCCAAGTTCCCCAGCGAATTTATGATTTATGTCCCAAAGTTAAAATAATCGCCCTGCTGAGAAACCCAGTAGAACGCGCAATCTCCCACTATTATTACTATATCAAAATAGGCTACGAATCCCTATCATTAGAAAGTGCGATCGCCGCCGAACCCGAAAGACTCAAAGGCGAAATAGAAAAACTCCAAGCCAACCCAAACTACTACAGTTACGAACACCAACACCACAGCTATCTAACCCGCGGCATTTACGCAGATCAACTCCCAGCCTGGATAAAACTTTTTCCCAAATCACAACTTTTAATCCTCAAAAGCGAAGACTTATATACCAATCCCTTCGGCACATACAACAGCGTCTTAGACTTTCTAGAAGTGCCGCCACACCAACTACAAACCTACGAAAAATACAACGCCACCCAATATCCCCCCATCAGCCAGACAGTATACGAGCAATTGAGAGCATATTTTCGATCGCACAACCAAAGACTAGCCCAACTGTGCGATCGAGACTTCGGCTGGGACTAATCATTTCGGGAATTGTAGGGGCGGGTTCACCCACAATAATCGTCAATA